>NZ_CABSQF010000010.1:0-139139 GCF_902479695.1 uncultured Phyllobacterium sp.
GTCATGATGAAATCCCCTGGCTTGTCATACGGGGTCGGTGCCCCTGGCAACTGTTCGGGTGTCATCGAAGGACAGGGCCTTGCTCACCATCGGACTTCATGTCCCGCTGTCGAAACGGCCTCCTGCCATCGGTCCACGTGCTTGTTAAGAGGCACGTGGACCATGCCACTATACATCCCTTCAAACAGACAAGCTTGTCGAACCACGCACAACATCTGATGCAGCGGAGTATCCGAACTCCTATCCCTGCTGCGCCTCGTCGAAAACCGTGCGGGCTTGCCGCAAATGATCACGATTCTTCACCGCCCAGTCGCCCAGGGCGCCGATGGGAACGGCAATCGAATGGCCGATCGGGGTCAGCGCATAGGTGACCTCCGGCGGCGATGTCGGCTTGACGGTGCGCGATACCAGACCGTCACGCTCCAGCGAACGCAGCGTGACCGTCAGCATGCGCTGCGAAATCCCCTCCACCATGCGGCGCAGCACATTGAAGCGGCGCGGACCGTCCTGAAGATTGATGATCACCAGAAGGCTCCAGCTGTCGCCGACGATGTCGAGCACTTCCCGCATCGGGCATCTGCCTGCACTGTCGGCGACCATCGCAGCCGAGGTTGACAGCAGAGGCACATCGCCATCGGGTTTCGCATGTATACTCATCGGATAAAATCTCCAGTGTTTCCAGGCTGGTTACTTCCGTGTTCCCTGAAACGGAAAAAGTGCGTTCTTCACAGGAAGCAACTTCTAGCATAGATGGTTATCAATAGTAACCAGAAAACAAACCGTACCCAAGCACCCAGGAGATCAAAATGAAAATCGCACTGATCGGCGCCACCGGCTTCATTGGCAAGGAACTTCTGCCGGAAGCTGTCTCGCGCGGCCATAGCGTGACAGCGCTCGTTCGCAATGCCGACAAGGTTGAAAAGCGCGATGGCGTCAAGGCCGTCAAGGCGGATGTGCTCGATGTCGCCGACCTCACTGAAAAGCTGAAGGGCCACGACATCGTACTCTCGGCCTACAATCCGGGCTGGGGCGAGCCTGATATTCAGGCCATTCATATCAAGGCGAGCAAGGCAATCACCGAGGCCGCCAAGCAGGCGGGCGTCAAGCGCCTGATCGTTGTCGGCGGCGCAGGCAGCCTGTTGAATCAGGAAGGCAAGCAATTTGTCGATGGCCCTGATTTTCCTGCCGAATATCGTGAAGGCGCCCTCGGTGCCCGTCAGGCCCTGAACGACCTGAAGACGGAAAACGGTCTGGACTGGAGCTTTGTCTCTCCGCCATTCGCCCTCGTGCCTGGCCCACGCACCGGCACCTACCGGCTTGGCAAGGACAATCCCGTGGTCAACGCCGAAGGCCACAGCACCGTCAGCGTGGCTGACCTTGCCGTCGCCATTCTCGATGAAGCCGGGACGCCAAAACACGTCAGGCAGCGTTTCACCGTTGGATACTGATATCGATTGCACGAACCACGCACCGTAACATTATGCAGACCGCCCCATCCGGGGCGGTTTCCTTTTGGTGCCTCGGCAACCCCAATGTGCGTTCTTCACAAGCAACCGCGCTGTGCTTACCTAAGCAGCAACACAAGACATGAAGGTGAAGATCATGGAACTCGGCATCTATACATTTGCGGGCATGAGCCCTGACCCGACGAGCGGCGTTGCCATCGATGCGCACCAGCGCATGCAGAACCTGCTGGAAGAGATGGAACTGGCGGATCAGGTTGGCCTCGATGTGTTCGGGATCGGCGAGCATCACCGCCCGGATTTCGTCATTTCCACGCCCGCCGTGGTTCTGGCGGCGGGTGCTGCACGCACCAAGAATATCCGGCTGACCAGCGCCGTGACCGTCTTGAGCTCGGAAGACCCGGTTCGCGTGTTCCAGGAATATGCGACGCTCGACCTGATCTCTTCGGGCCGTGCGGAAATCATGGCGGGGCGTGGCTCGTTCATCGAGTCCTTCCCCCTGTTCGGCTATGACCTCAACGACTACGACGAGCTGTTCACGGAAAAGCTCGACCTCCTGTTGAAACTGCGTGCCAGCGAACGTGTGACCTGGAAAGGCAATCTGCGTGCGCCGATCAGCAATCTCGGCGTTTATCCGCGCCCGCTGCAGGATCCGCTGCCCGTATGGATTGCCGTTGGCGGCACCCCTGCTTCGGTCATCCGCGCGGGCACACTCGGCCTGCCGCTCGCCATTGCCATCATCGGCGGCGAACCGCATCGCTTTGCACCACTGGTCGATCTCTACCGTGAAGCCGGGGCAAAGGCCGGTCATGCGCCGGAGAGGCTGAAGGTCAGCATCAACTCGCATGGCTATGTCGCCGAGACGTCACAGGCTGCAGCGGATGGCTACTGGCCGTCCTATGAGGTGGTGATGAACAAGATCGGCCGCGAACGCGGCTGGCCGCCAAGCAACCGGGCGCAGTTCGAAGCAGGCCGCACGCCGCGCGGTGCCCTTCTGGTCGGCTCGCCGCAGGAGGTCATCGACAAGATCATGCTGCAGCACAGCTACTTCAAGCATGATCGCTTCCTGCTGCAGATCGATCTCGGCAGCCTGCCGCACAGGAACACGCTGAAGGCCATCGAGCTGTTCGGAACAAGGGTTGCTCCGGTCATCCGCAAGGAGCTTGGCCAGCCCGTGAAGGCGGAAGAAACGGCATTGGCTTAGAGCCAATGACGGCGGGGCTTCCGGTCCCGCCGTTCACTGAAAATCAAGCCATGGCGAGCCCGAAACCCTGCATCAGGCGCCGGGTGGAAAAATCGGGATTGCCCGAGGTGAACACGGCGATGTCGTCGCCATGCTCCGGTTCGCTGCCCGCACCGTTCGGCTTGAGCAGCGACAAGGCGCGGCGCGCAATTGCTTCGGCCGGATCGAGCCAATCCACCGGCCATGGGGCAAGGCGACGGAACACATTGGCCAGAAACGGATAATGCGTGCAGGCCAGAACGACGATATCGGTACGCTTGCCATCCATTTCGACAAAGCATGGCGCGATTTCCGCCTCTATCGCCGCATCGTCGAGATGATCGCCGCGTATATGCGCTTCCGCCATGCGCGCCAGGTTCTGGCTGCCGACCAGCCGCACATGGCATTTCGTGGCAAACGACTGAATGAGATCGCGCGTATAGGCGCGCTTGACCGTGCCCGGCGTTGCCAGAACGGTGATGAGGCCGGACGAGGTGCGCTCTGCCGCCGGTTTGATGGCGGGAACAGTGCCGACAAAAGGCACCGCCGGAAAGGCCCGGCGCAGATCGTCCAGCACCAGCGTCGACGCTGTGTTGCAGGGGATGATCACGATCTCCGGATCGTATGTGGCAATGAAGCCCTCGAACAGGCCGAGAATGCGGGCGCGCAGCGGCTCTTCGTCCCAGTCGCCATAGGGGAAACCGGCATCGTCGGCGATATAGACAAAACGCCGATCCGGGATGAGCACCCGCGCCTCGCGCAGGACGGTCAAGCCGCCAATGCCGCTGTCAAACGCAATGATCGGCCGGTCCGCTGTGTCATTCATCGCCGGGTATATCCTCGCGTCCCGCTGGCTTGACGGCCGTTTTCCTGGCCGCCGGCTTTTCCCGCTTGCGCCCTTCCGGCGCACCGGAGCCGCGCGGCGTCTTCGGGCTGAAATAATCCAGCGAGACAACGACACCGCGCAACAGCTTCAGTTCCGAGTCGGAAAAACCGGCACGGGTCAGCACACCGCGCAGATTGTTGACCATGATTTCCTTGCGGGCCATGGGCCGGAAATAGCCGCGCGCCTGCAAGGCGTCTTCCAGATGGTTGAAAAAGCCCTGCAGCTGTTCCTTCGGCGCGGGTTCGAGTTCGGGACCACGAAAGGCCGTGTCCGTTTCCTTCTCCAACCCTGACTTCATCCACTCATAGGACATGAGCAAAACCGCCTGTGCGATGTTCAGCGACGAAAATGCCGGGTTGACCGGAAATGTCACCAGCTCATCGGCGAGGCTGACTTCGTCATTATTGAGGCCGAAGCGCTCACGCCCGAAAAGAATCCCGGTTTTCTCGCCCCGGTTGAAGCGCTGGCGCAGCGTCTGGCCCGCCTCGACGGGTCCGCGCACCTGCTTGAAGGCATCGCGTTCCCGCGCCGTCGTCGCGTAGACGAAATGCAGATCCTCGATAGCCGACGGCAGATCGTCATAGACCTTCGCCCCATCGATGATGTGGTCGGCACGGCTTGCGGCGGAGCGCGCCTTGTCGTTGGGAAATTCCTCGCGCGGCTTGACGAGGCGCAGCTCCGCCAGCCCGAAATTGGCCATGGCCCGCGCCACCATGCCGATATTCTCCGGCAATTGCGGCTCGACCAGGATGATCGCCGGCCCTTCGGCAATGAGTGTGCGCTGTCTGTCTGTACCTGCCATGATCAATCCATTGTGAATGCCGCCCTCATACAACGCGTTTTTTCAACGGGCAATCGTGCATCGGGCCGATGCCCGGCTCATATTCCGCCAAGATTGCGATTAAACACTTAAAGCCAGTCTTTGCGTTCTGGTTTGCGAGTGCTATAGGGGCGCGAACCCTCAATGAAAACCGATGCTGGCATTCCCAGACCAGTAATAAAGAGGCTGATTATTCATGGCAAAGATCAAGGTTGCAAACCCGGTCGTCGAACTTGACGGCGACGAGATGACCCGCATCATCTGGCAGTACATCAAAGACAAGCTGATCCATCCCTATCTCGACATCGACCTGAAATATTACGATCTGGGCATCGAACATCGCGATGCGACCGACGATCAGGTGACCATCGATGCGGCCAATGCAATCAAGCAGTATGGCGTCGGCGTCAAGTGCGCCACCATCACCCCGGACGAGCAGCGCGTTGAGGAATTCGGCCTGAAGAAGATGTGGAAGTCGCCCAACGGCACGATCCGCAACATTCTCGGCGGCGTTATCTTCCGCGAACCGATCATTGCCAAGAACGTTCCCCGTCTGGTTCCCGGCTGGACCCAGCCGATCATCGTTGGCCGCCATGCCTTCGGCGATCAGTACCGCGCCACCGATTTCCGGTTCCCCGGCAAGGGCAAGCTGTCGATCAAGTTTGTCGGCGAAGACGGCAAGACCATCGAACACGACGTCTATGATGCGCCAAGCGCCGGCGTTGCCATGGCCATGTACAATCTGGATGATTCCATCCGCGACTTTGCCCGCGCCTCGCTCAACTATGCCTATAACCGCGGCGTCCCCTGCTATCTGTCGACCAAGAACACCATCCTCAAGGCCTATGACGGCCGCTTCAAGGACATTTTCCAGGACGTGTTCGATGCCGAGTTCAAGGACAAGTTCGCCGAGAAGAAGATCACCTATGAGCATCGCCTGATCGATGACATGGTTGCCTCGGCGCTGAAGTGGTCCGGCGGCTATGTCTGGGCCTGCAAGAACTATGACGGCGACGTGCAGTCCGACATCGTGGCACAGGGCTTTGGCTCGCTCGGCCTGATGACCTCCGTGCTGATGACGCCGGATGGCCAGACGGTGGAAGCGGAAGCTGCCCATGGCACCGTGACACGCCACTACCGCCAGCACCAGAAGGGCGAAGAAACCTCGACCAACTCCATTGCCTCGATCTTCGCCTGGACGCGTGGCCTTGCCCACCGCGCCAAGCTCGACGGCAATACCGAACTCGACCGCTTTGCCAACACGCTGGAAAAAGTCTGCGTCGATACGGTTGAATCCGGTTACATGACCAAGGATCTGGCGCTGCTGATCGGTCCGGACCAGCCCTGGCTGTCCACCACGGGTTTCCTCGACAAGATCGACGAGAACCTGCGCAAGGCCATGGCCGCCTGATCTGGGGCCGCCTGATCAGGCATCGCCATCGAACAACACAAGCCCCGGTTCGCCGGGGCTTTTCTTTGATCGCCAGGCTTTCCGGGCGGTCCCTTTCTCCGCAGCTTTCCCGGCAGGTCCCTCTCCTTGCGGTTTCCCTATGCGGCAGCCGTTTTCACAGGCCCTCCGGTTTGCCGGATTCCTCATCCGATCATCCGGCTATCCCGCAGTCTTTTCGCCGGTATCCTGATCAACCGGTCTCCTTATTCCCCCGTCCCTCGCCGCCCATCCGCCGAAACCGCCTCCTGTTTGTTGCCGCCAAGCGATACCGCAAGCGCAGGTTTACGGGGCACTAGTCGTCGTCAATATTCGCGTCCTCTTCGGCAGGCGCCTGCGCTTTTGCCGGTGGCGCCCTGTTTGCGGCCGCGGGCGGCAGTTTCATGCTCGATTTGAGATCCAATACCCGGCGGAAGGCATGGGCCGGAATCCTGCCGACAATTTTCCCGGCCTTGCCCGCCAGTTCGAAGTCGAGCCCCTTCGTGGCGGCGGCAACAAAATCAGCCTCATCCATGGCCACCACGCCGGTTTCCTCGCGTGTGGGCAGGCAAGGCCGAAAGAAACAGGCCGCCCGTCTGCTCACTCCCTTTTCGAACCGCATCTGCCGGCCATAGCTCCAGGCCTCGGAGAGGTGGCTTTTGCCCTGGCCGGTATAAAGCGTCTTGAAACCGTATCCCACCGTCGTCGAATAGTAGGGCTGCGCGTTCAGCGACATGAACAGATCCAAATAGGCCAGGACATCCGGCCCGAAGGCCGTATCGCTGCGCATATGAACATCCTTGACGACCGTCGAGGTCTGGCAGGAAACAAGCAGCATCGCGGCGAGCAGAAGAGCCAGTATTGTCTTCACGTCAGTTCTCGAAATGGATAGCTAAAAACAGTTTTTGAAAATGCGAAACAAAATTGCGATGCAGAAAAAACACCGCAAACCAATCAGCCTGCGCACGTAAAATATCAGGTAAAAATACCGGAAAATCAATCTCTTGCCCACTCAGCAATTAGTATGAGCGGGGGCATTTCCGGCCGCATCACGCTGCGGCCGGAAATACAATGCTTGGTGTTAGCCGGCGAGCGCGTCGCGCACGGCAGCCACGGCCGCCTCGGCCTTGGAACCGTCGGGACCGCCGGCCTGCGCCATGTCGGGACGGCCGCCGCCGCCCGCACCGCCGAGCGCGGCGGACGCGATCTTGACCAGGTCGACGGCGCTGAACGTGCCGACGAGATCGTCGGTGACACCGACAACCGCGCTGGCCTTGCCATCTTCCGACACGCCAATGAACGTCACGATGCCGGAGCCGACGGTCTTCTTGGCATCGTCGGCCAGCGGCTTCAGGTCACGCGGATTGACGCCGGTGACCACCTTGCCGATGAAGCCGACACCATTGACCGTTTCGGACTGCGCGGCGCCATTGCCGGAGCCGCCAAGCGCCAATTGCTTGCGCGCCTCGGTGAGCTCGCGTTCCAGCTTGCGGCGCTCATCCAACAGCGCCGTCACGCGCGCCAGCGCGTCGGCAGGCGTGGACTTCAACGCACCGGCAATCGCCTTGACCCGGTCGTCCTGTTCTTCGAGGTAGCGGCGCGCGGCTTCGCCGGTCAACGCCTCCATGCGGCGCACACCCGCCGCCACGGCGCTTTCCGAGACAATCCGGATCAGGCCGATATCGCCGGTGGCGCGCACATGCGTGCCGCCGCACAGTTCCGTCGAATAGCTCTTGCCCGATTTCTCGCCGTGCAGCGCGGTTCCCATGGAAACCACGCGCACTTCATCGCCATACTTCTCACCGAACAGCGCCATGGCGCCTTCCGCGATGGCATCGTCAACCGCCATCAGGCGGGTACTGACCGGTGCGTTCTGCAGGACGATTTCGTTGGCGAGGTCTTCGATGACGGCCAGTTCCTTGTCCGAAATCGGCTTCGGATGGGAAAAGTCGAAACGCAGGCGATCCGGCGCAACGAGCGAGCCCTTCTGCGCGACATGGGTGCCAAGGGTTTCGCGCAGCGCCTCATGCAGCAGGTGCGTCGCCGAGTGGTTGGAGCGGATACGCGTCCGGCGCCCGCTGTCGACCGTCATCTCCACCGGAATATCCAGCTTTACCGTGCCCTTGAGCACCTTGCCCAGATGCACGAACACGCCGTCATTCTTCTTCTGCGTGTCGGTGACAACAACGGTGAAGCCGTCGCCGGAGATGATGCCGGTATCGCCCTGCTGACCGCCGGACTCGGCATAGAACGGCGTCTGGTTGACCACGAGGGCAATGGCCTCGCCTTCCCCAGCGCTGTCCACCTGCGCACCGTCCCGCACCAGCGCGGTGATGACGCCTTCGGCCTTTTCCGTCTCGTAGCCGAGGAATTCGGTGGCGCCGACCTTGTCGCGCACCGCAAACCAGACCGTTTCTGTCGCTGCGTCGCCGGAACCGGACCAATGGGCGCGGGCTTCCGCCTTCTGCCGCTCCATGGCCGCCGCAAAAGCATCGGTATCGACAGCGATACCGCGCTGGCGCAGCGCATCCTGGGTGAGATCCAGCGGGAAACCGAAGGTGTCATAGAGCTTGAACGCGGTTTCGCCATCGAGCCGATCGCCTTCGCCAAGACCTTCCGTGGCATCGCTCAGCAGGCCGAGGCCGCGGTCCAGCGTCTTGCGGAAACGGGTTTCCTCAAGCTTCAGCGTTTCGGAAATCAACGACTCCGCACGGATCAGTTCCGGATAGGCCTGTCCCATCTCACGGATCAGCGCCGGCAGCAGGCGCCACATCAGCGGCTCCTTGGCACCCAGCAGCTGCGCATGGCGCATGGCGCGGCGCATGATGCGGCGCAGCACATAGCCGCGGCCTTCATTCGACGGCAGCACGCCATCGGCAATGAGGAAGCTCGATGAGCGCAGATGATCGGCGATCACCCGGTGGCTGGCGCGGAATTTTCCTTCCGCCTTGATGCCGGTCGCATCTTCCGACGCGCGGATAAGCGCCCGGAACAGGTCGATATCGTAATTGTCGTGTTCGCCCTGCAGCACCGCGGCCAGACGCTCGAGGCCCATGCCGGTATCGATGGACGGGCGCGGCAATTCAATGCGCTGCTCCTTGGTGATCTGCTCAAACTGCATGAAGACGAGGTTCCAGATCTCGATGAAGCGGTCGCCATCCTCGTTGGCGCTGCCGGGAGGGCCGCCCCAGATGTCTTCGCCATGGTCGTAGAAAATTTCCGAGCACGGGCCGCATGGGCCGGTATCGCCCATCGCCCAGAAATTGTCGCTGGTGGCGATGCGGATGATGCGGTCATCGGACAGGCCGGCGATCTTCTTCCAGAATCCGGCAGCCGCATCGTCCGTGTGGTAGACGGTGACGAGCAGCTTGTTCCTGTCGAGACCATATTCCTTGGTGATAAGGTTCCAGGCCAGGCTGATCGCCTCTTCCTTGAAGTAATCGCCGAAGGAGAAATTGCCGAGCATTTCAAAGAAAGTATGGTGGCGGGCGGTATAGCCGACATTGTCCAGGTCATTGTGCTTGCCGCCGGCGCGCACGCATTTCTGCGATGTCGTGGCCCGGCTGTAAGGCCGCTGCTCCAGACCGGTGAAAACATTCTTGAACTGCACCATGCCGGCATTGGTGAACATCAGCGTCGGGTCGTTGCGCGGCACAAGCGGGCTCGACGCCACGATCTCATGGCCGTTCTTCTTGAAATAGTTCAGAAATGTCGACCGGATTTCGTTGACGCCACTCATGTGCATTGCCTTCTGACTTGTCTCTAACCAAAGCGAAATAGCCCCTTTCTGCAACAAAAGGGCGGAACGCAACGCTTGTAGCGATGCGACCGCGGCCTGTCCAGAAAATCCCTGTGATAATGGGCCTTGCTTATGAACAGCACAGTCTTCGAATACGTGCACTCTTCCTCATGCTGAGCTTGTCGAAGCACGCAGAGCGGTTGTGCGTGCTTCGACAAGCTCAGCATGAGGGAGGTCTGCTCAATATGTGGGAAGGTAGCGCTGCGTGCGGTGAAGCACAGCCTCGGCCCGAGGGACGTTCTTACAGCGTGAGAGCATTTTAAAAGAAAAACCCGCATCCGGCGGCCGGATGCGGGTTTGAATTGCGGACCGGAACGGTCCGTCCTGGGAGATCAGCCTTCGGCGGCCTCGGGTCCGTCATTGTCCTCGACATCGTCCGGGCCCTTGTCCAGCATCTGCTCGGCAATCAGACCGGCATTCTGGCGCAGGACCAGCTCAATCTCATTGGCCACTTCGGGATTGTCCTTGAGGAAGAGCTTTGCGTTGTCGCGGCCCTGCCCCAGACGCTGGGAATTGTAGGAGAACCACGAACCGGATTTTTCAACGATACCCGCCTTGACGCCGAGATCGACCAGTTCGCCCGTCTTGGAAACACCTTCGCCATACATGATGTCGAATTCGACCTGCTTGAAGGGGGGCGCAAGCTTGTTCTTGACCACCTTGACGCGGGTCTGGTTGCCGACCACCTCATCACGTTCCTTCAGCGCACCGATGCGGCGGATATCGAGACGCACTGAAGCATAGAATTTCAGCGCATTGCCGCCCGTCGTGGTTTCAGGCGAACCGAACATCACGCCGATCTTCATGCGGATCTGGTTGATGAAGATAACCATGCAATTGGAGCGGGAAATGGATGCGGTCAGCTTGCGCAGCGCCTGGCTCATCAGGCGGGCCTGCAGGCCGGGGAGAGAATCGCCCATCTCGCCTTCGATTTCCGCACGCGGGGTCAAGGCGGCAACGGAATCGACCACCAGAACATCGATCGCACCGGAACGCACCAGCGTATCGGTGATCTCCAGCGCCTGCTCGCCCGTATCAGGCTGCGAGATCAGAAGATTCTCCAGATCCACGCCCAGCTTGCGGGCATAGACCGGGTCCAGCGCATGTTCCGCGTCGACAAAGGCGCAGATGCCGCCCTTCTTCTGGGCTTCCGCAATCGTATGCAGCGCCAGGGTTGTCTTACCCGAGCTTTCCGGCCCATAAATCTCGACAATGCGGCCTTTCGGCAGACCGCCGACGCCAAGGGCTATATCCAGGGAAAGCGACCCGGTCGAAACCGTCTCAATTTCCACAACCTGCTCATTGCGTCCAAGCCGCATGATCGAACCCTTACCAAAGGCTCTCTCGATCTGTGACAATGCCGCATCCAGCGCTTTCGTTTTATCCACCGAATTACCCTCAACTAACCGCAAAGAATTTTGAGCCATGTTACACTACCCCTGTGCTATCCATGAAGCCCGGATGCTCCGGCCTTTGAAGATATTTGTATCTGTTTTGTTCTCATTTGGCAATATGTACAAGCCATTGAAAAACAATAATAACACAAAAATGTTCTTAAAATGTTCCGAAAGTTGGCTGCCTGCGCTTGTCCACATGTTCCTCGTGTTCGGGCAGCATGGACGGGAAAACCGCGGCCGGCAAATTCGAATCGTTGCGGCGATTGCGTCGGGGCAGCAGGCCATCTAGAGAAGGAAAGGACCAAGTGTCTTGCAACCGATCATTTTGTTCAGCAAAAGCCACCAACCATGACTCAGGATTACACACCGCTGCTGTTTGCTGTCGGCGGCGCCCATATGGACCGGCGCGGCCAGAGCAGCGTTCCCTTCATTCCCGGCGCGTCCAACCCCGGCATCATGCGCGAAGAGCCTGGCGGCGGCGTGTTCAATGCTTTGCGCCTTGCCGTGCGGCGCGGTGTGCGGGCTGAAATGCTGTCGGTGCGCGGCGGCGACCGGGTTGGCGATGTCATCGGCGCCGCCTTTGAGGCCGCCGGAATCAAGGACAGTTCCGCCGTGTTCATCGACCGGGCGACCCCGAGCTATACGGCGATCCTCGATGAACAGGGCGATGTGGTGGCGGCCATTGCCGACATGGCGCTGTATGAACTCGCCCTGCCCCGGCAGTTGCGGCGGCGCAAGGGGCGCGATTCCCTCGATGCTGCCGATGCGGGTTTCGGCGATGCCAATCTGCCGTCGGAAGCGTTGCAGAAACTGGCCGAGCTTGCCGGCGGCAAACCGCTCTATGCGCTGGCGATTTCCCCGGCCAAGGCGGTGCGGTTGCGGCCGGTTCTCGGCGATCTCGCCTGCCTGTTCCTCAACCGGCGTGAAGCCTTTGCGCTGACGGGACTGGGCGCCGATGCCAGCCTGCCCGATCTGCACCGCGCCCTGACGGCAGAGGGTCTGCACACTGCCGTTGTCAGCAATGGCGGGCAGGCTGCGCTGGTCTATTCCAGCGGCGGTGCATTCTCCCTTCTTCCGCCAGCGCTGACCGGTATTGCCGACGTGACCGGCGCGGGTGATGCGCTGGCCGGCGGCACCATATCGGCGCTGATGCGCGGCCTTCCCCTGGAGGACGCCGTGCGCGAAGGCTTTGCCGCCTCGGCGCTGACACTGCAAACCCATTCGGCAACGCCGATCTTCACATCCAGGATTTTCGACGCGGCCCTCGCGACCATACCGGAGGCCATCCCGCTCGCATGAGCCAACGGCCTGATACGACAAAGGAAAGAACCATGACCACAACAGCTCTCAACCCGTTCACCGACATTGCACCGGAGGTGCAGAAAGCACTTGCCGCCGGGCAGCCGGTGGTGGCGCTGGAAAGCACGATCATCACCCACGGCATGCCCTACCCGGACAACAGCCGCATGGCCGCCGATGTCGAGACGATCATCCGCGATGGTGGCGCAGTCCCGGCGACCATCGCCATCATCGATGGCCGCCTGAAGATCGGCATTTCGGCCGAGGAACGCGAGGCATTGGCGCAGGTCAAGGGCGCCATGAAGCTGTCGCGTGCCGATCTGGCGTTTGCGCTGTCGGAAGGCCGCACCGGCGGCACCACCGTTGCCGCCACCATGCTGGCCGCACACATGGCCGGCATCAAGGTGTTTGCCACGGGCGGCATCGGCGGTGTGCATATGGGCGCGGAGACCAGTTTCGACATATCGGCCGATCTGGAAGAATTGGGCCGCACCCCGGTGATCGTCGTCTCGGCGGGCGCCAAGGCGATTCTGGATATTGAAAAGACGCTGGAAGTGCTTGAAACCAAAGGCGTACCCGTTGTGGTGCATGGAGCGGATGTTCTGCCGGCCTTCTGGTCGCGCCAGTCGCATCTCAAGGCCCCCTTGCGTCTCGACACGCCGGAAGCCATCGCCAGGTTCCAGGCAACGCGCAGCGCCATCGGCGTCAACGGCGGCATGCTGATCGCCAACCCTATTCCGCTGGAAAGCGAAATTCCGGCCGACATCATGGGCGGATATATCCGTGAAGCCCTGTCGCGCGCCACAAAAAATGGCATCACGGGCAAGGCCGTAACGCCATATCTTCTTTCGGAAATTCTCGACATCACCAAGGGCGAAAGCCTGAAGGCGAATATCGCCCTGGTGGAAAACAATGCACGCCTTGCAGCGCGCATTGCTGTCGCCCTGACACTGGTCAGGTAAGCGGCGAAATCTGCAGTTCGACGCGGCGATTCTGCGACCGGCCGGCTTCCGAATTGTTGGAAGCAATCGGCCGGTCCATGCCGAAGCCGCGAACGGAGAAACGCCGGTTGTCGATGCCCTGCTGGGTCAGGTAGTTCGAAACAGACAGCGCGCGGCGCTCGGACAGAAGCTGGTTGTACTGCTGGCCGCCGACATTGTCCGTATGGCCATAGACATCGATGATGCTCCGGTCGAACTTGCGCAGCACCACTGCAACCGAATTCAGCGTTGCAAAGAACTGCGGCTTCACCGCATCCTGGTCGGTAGCAAACGTGATGTTCGACGGCATGTTCAGGATGATCTGGTCGCCGTTACGGGTCACCGATACGCCCGTGCCCTGCAGCTGGGCCCGAAGCTCCGATTCCTGGCGGTCCATGTAATTGCCGACGGCACCGCCGGCCAGCGCGCCGATACCGGCACCGATCAGCGCCGCGTTGCGGCCGGATTTGCCACCGCCGCCAACGGCGAGACCACCCAGCGCACCAACCGCTGCGCCGATTGCCGCACCACCGGCCGTATTCGATATTTTTTGCTCGCCGGTATAGGGATCGGTGGTGGTGCAACCGGCCAAAAACGTCGCGGCAAGGCAGCCGATGGCAAACTTCTTGATCATGGAATCAGGTCCCCGTTGGAAATGTTGCGAAATATAGCATCGAATACGGCAAAATATGGAAAGCAAACGGCTAAATCAGCCGTAGCCGCGCCATGGCCAGGGCATCGACAAATCGCCCGTTCTTGAAGGCATAATCCCGGTGCACGCCTTCCCGCTCGAAGCCGCATTTTTCGTAGAGACCGATGGCTTTGACATTGTCGGCATGGACCGTCAATTCCAGGCGCCGGATGTTGAGCCAGTTGTCCGCCGCATCGATCAGGGCAAGCAGCAGCGCCTTGCCGATGCCGTGCCCGGTGAAATCGTCGTGCACGCCGAGCCCGAGATGCGCCGTATGGGCCCGCCTGCCATCGGAGCGATGCAGGCCCGCGTGGCCAACGATCTGTTGATCGATCTCGGCAACGATGCTTGTCGTCCCCGCGCCCAGACTTTCGAGCCATTTGCGGGTCTGCTCCGCACTTTGAAAGGGCAGGCGTAAAGTACCGGCACGAAAACCGGGTAAATTGGTCAATGTGTTGATCTGTTCAAAATCGGCGGCACGCGCCGCCCGGATCGAGAATGCGCTATCGTGGGGTGGTGATAAAGGTTGGTCTTGCATCTTGCTCTCCGTTTGTTCGAGGAGAGCGAAGGTCAGACCCTGCTCGCCTCGTGGCAGGGTCTGGTGAAAGATCGCGTCGACGTCAGCGCAACAGCCCTCCACCACCCCTGAAAAGGAGTGCGGTACCAAGCATCATGATATTCGAACGACGGATCATACCGCCATCTTTCACCACAATATCAGTGATTTCAAGAGAGTTTCTGATTCAAAACCTGATCCCGGTTCAAAAATTTTGACGAATATGCCGGGCGGAATTCGTTTGCGCCGCCGGTCTTATTCCAACATGCTCCGCCGCACCCAAACGACACCGACAGGATTTCGCATGACTGAGACCTCACAATCACCCGTAGCAATCATCACCGGCGGCGGACGCGGCATGGGCGCAGGCATAGCGCGCGAGCTGCACGCCAGAGGCTACCGGCTCGGCCTGATGTCGCCGTCCGGCAGCGCCATCGAGCTGGCAGCGGAATTGGGTGCAATCGGCATCAAGGGTTCGGCTGGAGAAGCCAAGGATCTGGAAACGCTCGTCGCCAAGACAGCGGAAGCCTATGGGCGCATCGACGCCGTGGTCAACCATACGGGCCATCCGCCGAAGGGTGACCTCATCGACATCACCGACGAGAAATGGGCGCTTGGCAATGATCTGATGGTGCTGAGCGTCGTGCGCATGGCGCGGCTCGTCACACCCTATATGCTCAAGCAGGGCAAAGGCGCCTGGGTGAACATCACCACCTTTGCCGCTTTCGAGCCAAGCCTCGTCTTCCCGGTGTCCTGCGCCTATCGCGCCGCCGTCGGCGCCTATACAAAACTCTACGCGGATCGCTACGCCGCCGACAATATCCGCATGAATGCGTTGCTTCCCGGCTTTATCGACAGCCTCGATCACAAGCCGGGCACCGAGAGCGGCATCCCGATGAAACGCGTCGGCACCATGAACGAGATCGCCAAGACAACCGCGTTCCTGCTGTCGGACGATGCGGGCTACATCACGGGGCAGAACATTCGCGTGGATGGCGGGATCACCAAACACGTCTAAACAGCGTTAAGGGCAGCACATCGAAGGCTGCCCTGCCATATGGGCGCGTGGTTCGACAAGCTCACCATGAGGGATGGAGTAGGTTGCAGGGAGCTAATCCTGCAATGTTTCCTAGTAGCCTTGCAGCCAAACCACTTCCCTCATGGTGAGCTTGTCGAACCACGCACCTCTTAATCCCGATCTACATCAGGTTGACGCCGAGGGCTTCACGCAGATGCCGTTGGCCGTTCGGCGTCACGGATACGGCGCGCGTGCCGTCGGCGCGCCGGATCCACCCCTTATCGAAGCAGTGACTGCACAATGCGGCACCGATGGCACCGGCCAGATGCGGGCGTCGCTCGCTCCAGTCGAGACAGGGACGGCACAGGATGCGCCCCTTCTTCTGATGGATCGCACCGATATCCATGCCCAGCCTGTCGAAAAGCGACAGGCCGCTATCCGTCAGTTCACCCGCATCAAACCCGAGTTCCAGATGCCCGGCCCCGACCAGCGCGTCGGCAATTGACACACCCAGTTTCCCCGCCAGATGGTCATAGCAGGTGCGCCCCGCGCGCAAGGCCGCATCGCGCGGCCCGGTGCGCACGGTCTTGCTGGGCGTGCCGGGTGTTGCAATCTGCATGATGCTTTCGATCATTTGCGCAACCGCTGGTGATGCCAGCCGGTGATAGCGGTGCCTGCCCTGCTTTTCCACCTGCAGAAGCCCGGCCTCCGTCATGCGCATCAGATGGCTGCTGGCCGTCTGGGCCGTAATCCCGGCAAGCTGCGCCAGTTCGCCCGCGGTCAGCGCGCGTCCATCCATCAGGCCCGTGAGCATGCTGGCGCGGCCGGGATCTCCGGCCAGCGCGGCGATTTCGGCAAATCTGGCGGTGTTCGACATGGCATTCTTCCGTGGCTGCTTCCGGGCCGATACTGGCCTATCCACGGCAAGGATGCTTCGAAAACGCTCGAAGTATCAAGTGCGTCCTCTATTCGCTTTCCAGCATTTCCTTGACCGACGTCGCCAGCTGCTTCAGCGAGAAGGGTTTTGGCAGGAAGCCGAATTTGGCATCTTCCGGCAGGTTGCGGGCAAAGGCGTCTTCCGCATAACCGGAAACGAAGATGAACTTGATATCCCCGTACTCCTTGCGCAGTTCGCGCAGCAGCGTCGGGCCATCCATCTCCGGCATCACCACGTCGGACACGACGATATCGACCTTGCCGCCCAGTTCCTTCATCACTTCAAGCGCTTCGACACCGCTGGACGCCTCGTGTACCGTATAGCCGCGCGATTGCAGTGCCCGGACACCGCCCATGCGCACCGCGTCCTCGTCCTCGACGAGGAGAACCGTTGCGGAGCCGGAAAGATCGGTGGCCTTCTCGACCTTCTTTTCCTTCTTCGGCGCTTCAACCGCAATCACTTCACCTGCCGCGTTGAGGACCGGAGCCTCCACATGGCGCGGCAGGAAGATGCGGAATGTGGTGCCCTTGCCAAGTTCGGATTCGCAATGGATCGAACCGCCGGTCTGCTTGATGATGCCGTAGACCATGGAAAGCCCGAGACCGGTGCCCTTGCCGACTTCCTTGGTGGTGAAGAACGGTTCGAAAATCTTCTCGATGACCTCGGGCGGCATGCCGGTGCCGCTGTCCTGCACCTCGACCAGGACATAGTCGCCTGGCAGGAGATCGCGGTAGTTCAGCGCCGCGCTTTCACTCTCGCCGATATTGCGGGTGCGGATGGTCAGATCGCCGCCTTCCGGCATGGCATCGCGCGCATTGACGGTCAGATTGACCACCACCTGCTCGAACTGGCCGAGATCGGCGCGCACCGGCCACAGGTCGCGGCCATGCTCGATCTTGAGGTTGACCTGCGTTCCCGCAAGCCGCGTCAGCAGCATGCGCACATCGGCGATGACATCGGTGAGATCAAGCACTTCCGGACGCAGGGTCTGGCGCCGCGAGAATGCCAGGAGCTGCCGCACCAGCGATGCTGCGCGATTGGCGTTCTGCTTGATGTTCATGATGTCGGCAAAGGAGGGATCGGAAGCGCGGTGATTGGTCAGCAACAGATCTGACGACATGATGATTGCCGTCAGCACATTGTTGAAGTCGTGGGCGATACCGCCCGCGAGCTGGCCGACGGCCTGCATCTTCTGGCTCTGGGCCATGGTGGCTTCCAGCGCCTTTTGCTCCGTGGTTTCCACGACGGAAACGATGGCAGCCTCCTCGGCGCCCTCTTCCGAGCCGGCATCGAAGACCGGACTGATATAGAAGCGCAGATGGCGCTCCTCATGCCCGGGAATGACCGTATCCACCGGCGAAATCTCCGCCTTGCCGGCAAAGGCAGCGGCCAGCGCCCGGTCGAAAGCTTCTCTGTCGCGCTCATGCACGACGGTTTCCAGTGGCGTGCGCCGGTCGATGGCATCGCGGTCCACCACGGGCGAGAACAGGCCGAGGAACCGCGCATTGGTGCGCAGGATCTTGCCTGAAGCATCGACGGCGGCAATCGCCATGGACGCCGAGTTGAAAAAGCGGGTGAACCGTACTTCGGCGGCGCGCAGGGCGGCGGAATTGTCCTCGCCTTCGGCGCGGTTGAGCACGATTGTCCGGGTCGGGCCGCGCTTGCCGTCGCGCTGCGCCTGCACACGGTGATAGAAGCGCACGGCGAGGCTCTGGCCGTTCGCCTTGGCCAGATCGAGATCGATCACCGTGTTGCGGCTGGTACCCGGTTCCGTCTTCACCGCATTGATCAGCGCCATGCCGTTGCCCGCGACGACATCGCGGACCGTCATGGAACCCGGCGTGAACTTGGTCAGGTCAATCCCGAGCCATTCGGCCAATGTCGCATTGATATAGGTGATGCGCCCGTCAGGGTCGGCGGAGAAAAAGCCCGCCGGGGCATGGTCGAGGTGATCGATGGCCTCCTGAATATCCTGGAAATAGCGCTCCTGCTCGGCGCGCTCGGCGGAGATATCGGCAATCTGCCATGCAAAAACCGGCGCTGTCTGACCGGGAATACCCGCAACGGCACGGGCCTTGACGCGATACCAGGTCGGTATCGGCGCGCGCGCGGGGTCGAGCGGCCGCGACAGGCGCAGCTCCTCCTGGCCGGAAATACCGTCCCGCACCGCATTGGCCAGCCGGTAGATTGGATCGGAAGCGGCGCTTTCACTGGAAAGTATGTGCTCTATCGCCCGGACATCGCTGGAATTGGTCACGCCCGTCAACTGGGCATAGGCACGGTTGGCGTAGACGATACGGCCCTTCTGATCGGTGACAACCGTGCCCTCGGGAAACGTATCGACAAAGGCGCGCGTCAGTTCATCGCTGGTGCCGCGCGGTGTGAACTGAATGACATTGATGGCCGAACCGAAGAGATAGAACACGCCGGTCATGGCCAGCGTGCCGAGCAGTCCCAGCAGAAACTGCTGCCCCAGCTGGTCGCGGTAGATGAAATAAAGGATGGAAACGCCAACCAGCACAATGCCGAGAATGACAAGACGCAAGGCCGCCTTGATCGACTTTGTATTGGCAATGATCGGTTCTGGATAAAGATCGTTGTTCGTCTCTTGAGACATCCGTCTCAAACCCCTTCTTTTCATCGCGGAAGCTGCCCGGGCAGGCCACAATATTTTGAACCGGCTGAGGTCCGTATGACCAATGCTGGTTCCGAATCGTTTGGATCATATCTTTGATGCCGTATAAACCCCAAGCGTGCAGAACCAGCCATTATTCCACGGTTTCGCACGGCAATTGCGGCACAAGATCGGCAGGACCAGCCGATAGCCACAGGCCAGACGATGCGTCAGGGTTGCAGCAGGCAAAGGCTCGCACTAGTGTCACACAGATTATTGCTCCGGGTTCCATGTCGGGGGACGTGCGTTTTGGTCCGGAGAATGTAAAGGAGAGTTCGTCATGCATAATTGGCTGGTCGCTGTCGTCGGCGAAACCGCTGCCCCGATTGTCGGGTTCATCCTTCTTTTCGCACTGGTCATTGTTCTTCTGCTGCTCGTCTTTGCCGTTTTGCGGCGCGTCACCGGCGGAACCTTCGTCGCCGGCGGGCGCAACCGTCAGGTCCGCCTGTCGGTGACCGATGCCGCTGCTGTCGATAACCGACGCCGCCTGGTTCTGGTGCGCCGCGACGACGTGGAACACCTGATCCTGATCGGCGGCCCCAGCGATTTGGTGATCGAGCAGAATATCCGTCAGTTTGCCAAGCCGCAGTCCCGCGTCGAACCTGCGGCCACCATCGCTCCGGCGGATGCCGAGCCGAAAGCCGAGGCGCGGCCGGTTGAGGCACCCCGCCCGCAGCCCGTGGCTCCGGCGCGCGTTTCCCCGCCCGTCCCGCCGGTCAGCCGGCCCGCGGCGCCGGTGCACCCGGCAGCACCGCCCGCGCCGGTTCGTCCGGCCGCTCCGGTTCAAGCGGCGGCTCCGCAACGCGAAACGGTGCAGCCCGAACCACAGCGCCCCATCACGGCAGCAACGCCGCTGCCGCCCGTTCCACCCATGGCGCCCATTCCTCCGATCACCAGTGCGCCCGATGCCGTATCGCCACCCGCCGCGGTGCAGCAGCCTGCTGGGACACCCCATATCGAGGCGCCGCATAGGGACAATGGCTGGCAGCGGACGGCCTCGCCGTCCTTTGGGGCAAGCCAGCGCAGTGAACCGCACATCGATGCCCTGCCGCATTTTGATGAGACACATCCGGAAACCAAGACGCCTGTGGAAACCAGAACCACCACGGCGGCGGCGTTCCCGTTCGCCGTGCAGAGTGAAGGCGTAAGGTCCATCCACGAAGAATCGTCGCTGGAAATTCTCGGGCCGGCCAAGGCGAAAGAACCGGACATCAATCTGGCGGACCTTGATTTCGGCGATGCGTTCGAGTCGGATCTCGAAGGCGAGCTCCACATCACGCCCGATGAGGAAGTGCGCAAGGAGACCGGCAGTATCGAGGATGAAATGGAGCGCCTGCTCGGTGATCTGTCCAGGCCGGAAAAGCGTTAGTCTTCAGAGAGACTTCTCCAATAAAAAAGCCCGGAACGATCCGGGCTTTTTTATTGGTTTCATCAAGGTCGCATCAATCGTCGCGGTAGACTTTCTCGCGTCGTTCGTGACGTTCCTGCGCCTCGATGGAAAGTGTAGCTATCGGCCGTGCATCCAGACGCTTCAAGCTGATCGGATCACCGGTCTCCTCGCAAAACCCGTATGTTCCGTCATCAATGCGCTGCAAGGCTGCATCGATCTTTGAGATCAGTTTGCGCTGCCGGTCACGCGCCCGCAACTCGATCGCACGGTCCGTTTCGGACGATGCACGATCAGCGATATCTGGCAGGTTCGCATTTTCCTGCTGCAGGATCTCAAGCGTTTCACGCGCCTCCCGCAGAATGTCGTTCTTCCAGTTGATTAGTTTTTCACGAAAATAGGATTTCTGCCGATCACTCATGAAAGGCTCGTCATCCGTGGGCTTATAGTCAAGATCGATAAGTTTATTCATCTTTGAATCACCCTGCACCTATGAGACGCGAGGAGGCCTATATAGGTCGTGTCACAAAGCCGCACAACTGCAAAACGACAGGCTGTTAAGGGATTCGAACAAGGCGGTTTTGCTTAAATAATCGGCAAACAATCCGCCAAATACGGGCCATCTCGACATAAAATGCGATATTCCAGCCGAAAATACGGCAAAATCCCGGTTTTGGCCGCCTGTATCCGCTGGCACTGTTTAACCATTGCCTCGCAGAAATGCAGACCGCCCATAAATAGGACAGGCCGGTTTTGCACAATTATTTGAGAATTGCGTCATTTGCCGCAGAGGTTTATCCATTCATTGTGTCCTAAAAGAACCAAAACACTGTGGAGTTTAGAGATGAGCCAGGTCTATTTACTCCGCCATGCCAAAGCAGTCTGGCCATCTCCCGGGCAAAAAGACTTTGACCGGACTTTGGATTCTGTCGGGATTCAATCGGCAACCGTTCTCGGCGAAGAGATGAAACGGTTCGGGCTGCGGCCGGACATTGTCCTCTGCTCGACCGCCGTTCGGGCGAGGCAGACACTCGAGCATATCGCCCTGCAACCGCCCTTCATTCTGGAAGACCTGGAAAAACTCTATTCCGGCAGCGCCGACAACTATCTGACAGCCATCCGCATGGCGGGGCTTGAGTATGAAAATGCCCATTCCGTCATGCTGGTCGGCCATAATCCGATGATGGAGGATGTGGCCATTGCCCTTGCCGGGCGCGGCGATCCGCCCGCTCACCCCACCTTCGCAGCCGGTTTTCCCACGGCGGGGCTCGCCGTCATTGATTTTGCCGTTCCCCTGGCGGAAATCCGCCATGGAACCGGGACGCTGAGCACGTTCCTGTCGCCTTCCGAGCACCTCTGAAAAAAGCCAACGTCTTGTCATTAGACGTGTCACCCCTATATCCGGGCCGAGAACGGGCGAAAGTGCAGGACGATTGACTTGGGAACACTGACAACACTGACCGACGAGGCAAAGATCGCCCTTGATACCCTGGCGGACCGGACCGCGGGGCTGGTTTCGCCCTCGCTCCGGCTTGGTGTGACCGGCCTTTCCCGGGCGGGCAAGACCGTTTTCATCACTGCGCTGGTGCACAATCTCATCCACGGCGGCAGGCTGCCGATGTTCGAAGCGCAGAAATCCGGCAGGATCGCCAAGGCCTATCTGGAGGAGCAACCGGACGACGCCGTGCCGCGCTTCCAGTATGAGGACCACCTCAAGGCGCTCATCGAGGACCGTGTCTGGCCGGATTCCACCCGAGCCATTTCGGAGCTGCGACTGACCATCGAATACGAATCCGCGTCGATGTGGAACCGCATGTTTTCCGGCGGCAAGCTTTCCCTCGATATTGTCGACTATCCCGGCGAATGGCTGCTCGACCTGCCGCTCCTCAACAAGTCCTTTGCCGAATTCTCCAGCGACTCCTTCGATCTGGCGCGCCTTGAAAGCCGCCGCGAGCTGGCAAGCGAGTGGCTTGCCGTGGCCGATGCCATCGATGCCGATGCGCAGGCCGACGAAGTAACGGCGCAGCGACTTGCTCGCAGTTTCACCGGCTACCTCAAAGCGGGAAAGGCGGACGAACGGGCGCTCTCGACACTGCCGCCCGGCCGTTTTCTGATGCCCGGCGATCTTGACGGCTCACCCGCCCTCACCTTCGCACCCCTGCCCAATCTCAAATCCGGCAAATTCCGCCCCGGCTCGCTGGCCGCCATGATGGAGCGCCGCTACGAGGCGTACAAGACCCATGTGGTCAAACCGTTTTTCCGCGAGCACATTGCCCGGCTCGACCGGCAGATCGTGCTGGTCGATGCCATGCAGGCGATGAATGCGGGATCGTCCGCCATTGCCGATCTCGAGCGCGCCCTGACGGAAATCCTCTCCTGCTTTCGTCCCGGCAGCACCAATTTCCTCACCGGGCTTGTCCAGCGGCGCATCGGCCGCATTCTCATTGCCGCAACCAAGGCCGATCATCTGCACCATGAAAGCCATGACCGGCTGCAGGCCATCGTCCGCCGCCTGGTGGACCGGGCCGTCGGCCGTGCCGACTTTTCCGGCGCGAATGTCGACGTGCTGGCCATGGCGGCGGTGCGCACTACGCGCGAGGCAACCGTCACCCAGGGCAAGGAAATCCTCCCCGTCATCGTCGGAACGCCGCTGAAGGGCGAAACGATCGACGGCGAACACTTCGACGGCAAGACGGAAACAGCCATATTTCCCGGTGACTTACCGGAAAGACCGGATTCAATTTTCGAAGGACCGGAATCGGCTTCTGAAGATCCGGCCATTCGCTTCGTCCGTTTCCGTCCGCCGGTACTCGAAAAGACCGCAGAAGGGTTTACACTGTCGCTGCCACATATCCGGCTTGATCGCGCGCTTCAGTTCCTGATCGGAGATCGCCTCGCATGACCGACAGCACCCCACGCAAACCTGCAGCCTTCCGCATGGCCCCGCCGGAGGCAACCGCGCGCACCGGGACGGAAACGACGCACAAACCAGCCGAAGCCCGCAGGCCGACCGCAATCAGGGATATCGCGGTGATCACACCGGCACCCGTTGATGTGTTCGACCTCGATGCCGCAACGGCAGATGAACTGGATGCCTTGACCCCGCCACCAGCGCTGCCGCGCAAGAAACGTTTCTCCTTTGCATCCGTGCTGACCGGCTCCCTCGGCGTATTGGTATCGCTCGCCGTCGGGCTATGGGCCGACAATCTCATCCGCACCCTGTTCGAGCGTGCGCCCTGGCTTGGCTGGGCGGCGCTTGCCGTCGGCATCGTCGCCGCTCTCTCGCTTCTGGCCATCGTCATCCGCGAAACCCTTGCCCTGCGCCGTCTGTCGTCCGTGCAATCCCTGCGCGATGAGGCGGCCAAGGCGGCGGCCGACAATGACGCACGGCAGGCCAGGACCGCCGTCGCGCGGCTGGTTACCATCGCCGAGACCATGCCGGCGACCGCCAAGGGCCGTGCCCTGCTGCACGATCTGCGCGATGACGTGATCGACGGACGCGATCTCATCCGCCTGACGGAAACCGAATTGCTGCGCCCGCTCGACCGGCAGGCGCGCGAACTCATTCTCGCCGCAGCAAAGCGCGTTTCGGTTGTCACCGCCGTCAGTCCGCGCGCGCTCGTTGATATCGGCTATGTGATTTTCGAGTCGGCCCGGCTGATCCGCCGCCTGTCGGAACTCTATGGCGGACGCCCCGGCACGCTGGGCTTCCTCAAGCTGACCCGCAACGTGATCGCCCATCTCGCCGTCACCGGCACCGTGGCCATGGGCGACAGCATCGTCCAGCAGCTTGTCGGCCACGGGCTCGCCGCAAAGCTCTCGGCGCGGCTGGGCGAAGGCGTCATCAACGGCCTGATGACCGCGCGCATCGGCATTTCCGCAATGGATCTGGTCCGCCCGTTTCCGTTCAATGCGGAAAAACGCCCGGGGATCAGTGATTTTATTGGGGATCTTGCCCGTATCGGCGGCGGGAAAAAACAATAATCCTGTGGACGGGGTTGCAATTTCGGCAGGAATGGCAACCATCCGTTAACCATTCCAACCGATGATCGGTCATCGTCATTTCAATGATTTGTGTTGAGTAACCCGAATGAAAACACGCGCAGCTGCCGCTACCATATCTTTGTTCGCATGCGCGCTCTTCGCGTTTTCCGCACAAGCCAAGGACAAAGACAAGGACGCCGAGTTCTTTCAGACCGTCGAAGGCCAGTGGGTTGGTCCGGGCGAGATCGTTGCCGGCAAGTATAAAGGCACGAAATTCACCTGCACGCTCGACGGTTCTACGCCCGATGAGACCGCAGGCATGACGCTGGACGGCAATTGCCGTGTCGGCATTTTCAACCAGCCGATGAAGGCAACCATCGCCCGTTCCGGCGGCACCTATAAGGGCACGTTCCTCGACGGTGCGGCGGGCAAGGGCCTTGATATCACCGGCGGCAGCGTTGCCGGCGACCGGGTTGTCCTGAACATCACCCGCAAACAGCTGACCGGCGCAATGCTGGCCAAGTTTACCGGCGACAACACGCTGAACGTCACCATATCCGTGCGGCTGGAAGATACGCTGATCCCGGTTGTCGGCATGACCCTGAAGCGGGTGGACAACACCGCGGTCAGCAGCATCGCCAAGAACTGATCAATCCGTTCGGTTGTCGCGCCACCAGCCCGCATCCGTGCGGGCTTTTTCTATGCCGGAACGGTCACACAGGACAGCCCATCCGGCAATGCTTTTGCCGCTGACCACAAGATCCGGCGCGATATCGCCGAGCGGCACCAGCACAAAGGCCCGTTCTGTCATGCGCGGATGCGGCAGCGTCAGCGTCGGGCTTTCAAAGCGCTCCCTGCCCTCATAGGCCAGAAGGTCGATGTCGATGATGCGCGGTCCCCAGCGTTCGATCCGCTCCCGTTTCATCCGGCGCTCGATATCCAGCGTGGCCGCCAGCAAAGCTTCCGGTTCGAGGGATGTTTCGACACAGGCACAGGCATTGTGAAACCACGCCTGATCGATCTTTCCCCACGGCGGCGTCCGGTAAACCGGCGAAACGGCAGTGACCTGCGTATCATCGCGGCGGTCGAGGGCCTGCAGGGCTTCCGCCATCGACTGAACGGGTTCCCCGATATTGCCGCCCAGTCCCAGCCACGCCTTGTGCACAGGGCTCATGTCCCGGCACTCCGGGTTGCAAGCATGGCATCGGCGATGGCCAGCGCATCCCGGTTCATCCTGACATCATGCACGCGAAACACATCCGCACCGGCCAGCCGCAGGATCGCGGATGTCGCGGCCGTGACCACGTCGCGCTCGTCCGCATCGCGCCCCGTCACGGCGCCGAGGAAACGCTTGCGCGACGTACCCGCCAGGAAGGGATAACCAAAGGCCTGCAGCTCGCCGAACCGCCGCATCAGGGCAAGGTTCTCCTCGGTTTCCTTGGCAAAGCCGAATCCCGGATCGAGCACGATCTGCTCGCGCGCCACGCCGGCCAGCCTGGCGATCTCCAGTGACCGGTTGAGGAAAGCGAATTGGTCAACGATGACATCCGGATCGCGCTCCCGCTCCCGGCCCGTATGCATGATGACAAGTCCGGCACCGGTTTCCGCCGCAAGATCGGCAATCGCCGGTTCGCGCTGGACACCCCACACGTCATTGACGATATGCGCACCGGCGGCAACGGCCAGCCGCGCGGTTTCCTCGCGATAGGTATCGACGGAAATGATGACATCGGTTTCCCCTGCGAGGGCCTCGATGACCGGAAGTACCCGCGCCTGTTCAGTCCGGGCATCGACGCGGGTTGCGCCGGGACGGGTCGACTCGCCGCCGACATCGATGATGGTTGCCCCCGCGGCAATCATCGCCCTCGCCCCCTCGATGGCCTTGTCCAGCGCCAGATGCACGCCGCCATCGGAAAACGAATCCGGCGTGACATTGAGAACACCCATGATGACAGACACCGGCCCGAGGGTGAGGGATCGCCCATGCGCTAGACGCCACTCTCTTTGCATGGGATGCTCCTTTCAAGACTGTACTGCTGCAGTTGTTTTTGAACAGAACGGCCGTCACGTCAATTCATCCGCAACGTTTTTGGCGCTACAGTATCGGGAGCACAGGCAGGCTTTGGCCGAAATGAAGGACCAGTCCCCATGAAAACGATTGTCAGAACGGCGGCTCTCGCACTTGCATGCCTGCTCGCGACAGAAAGCGCCAATGCGGCCGTGGTCCTGCGCAATTACAAGTATTTCACCCTGTCCGGCACGACCGCCGCCGATCTCGACCGCGAGTTGAGCCGGCGTGGTCCGCAACTGCACAAGACCGGCCCTCGTCATCCCGGCGCGACGCAGATGCGGTTCAACACCAAGGTCAAATACGGCTCCGACGGCAAGAGCTGCCGGGTTGTCGAGGCAGACATCACCATTCACGCCCAGGTCCACCTGCCGCGCTGGAAACAGCGCGCTTCGGCCAAGCCCGATCTCGCCATGATCTGGGATACGCTGTCGGCCGATATCAAACGTCATGAAGAGAGCCATATCGTGATCGCCCGCACCGCCGCCGGCGATATGGAACGGGCAATGAAAGCCCTGCCCTGGCGCAGCAATTGCGAAGAGATGAAAGCCGATGCGGCCAGGCTCATGGTCAAGCTGATGAAGGAGCAGGACGCTGCGCAGATTCAGTTTGACCGCGTGGAGGGAAAGAATTTTGAGCGCCGCTTCGAACGGCTGCTCATATTCCGCATCCAGCGTGAGATGGAAAAGAAAAAGGGATAGTCTGACCGGCGCTGACGCGCCGGTTCATCTTTCAAGCGACGCCCAGCTTCTTCTGCAGGCTGGTCGATGAGGTCGTATATTGGAACACCACCCGCTCGCCGGGGCTGACGATGCGCTTGGCCGCCTGGGTCATCAGCGCGGCCTCGTGGAAACCGGACAGGATCAGCTTTAGCTTGCCGGGATACCAGTTGATGTCGCCGATGGCGAAAATCCCCGGTTCCGAGGTTTCGAAGGTTTCGACATTCACCGGTATGAGATTTTCATGCAGGTTGAGGCCCCAATCGGCAATCGGGCCGAGTTTCATCGTCAAACCGAAGAACGGCAGCAGGCGGGTGACCGAAATCTCCGTCTCTCCCTCCGCAGCCTTGATCGTGGCGCTGGACAGCTGCCCGTCGGTGCCCGTCAGGCCGGAAACCTGTCCAAGCTCGAACCGCACGCTGCCACGCTCGACCAGTTCGAACATTTTCTTGACGCTGTCGGGTGCCGCGCGGAATTCGGCACGGCGATGCACCACGGTCAAACTGCGGGCGATGGGCTGCAGGTTCAGCGCCCAGTCCAGGGCCGAATCGCCGCCGCCGACAATCAGCACATCTTCGTCACGGAACTCTTCCATGCGGCGCACCGAATAAAAGACGCTCTTGCCCTCGAAGGCTTCAATACCGGGAACCGGCGGGCGCTTCGGCTGGAATGAGCCGCCGCCGGCGGCGATCACCACCACTTTGGTCTCAAAAATCTCGCCTTCGTCCGTTTCCACGTGGAACTGGCCATCGGGCTGGCGTTCCAGCCGGGTGACCATGCGGTTGAAATGAAATTGCGGCGCGAACGGCTTGATCTGCTCCATCAGCTTGTCCGTCAGACCCTGCCCGCTGATCTCGGGCCAGGCCGGAATGTCATAGATCGGCTTTTCCGGGTAGAGTTCGGCGCATTGGCCGCCGGGACGGTCGAGAATATCGATCAGATGGCATTTGAGATCGTAAAGGCCGAGTTCGAATACGGCAAAGAGGCCGACAGGCCCGGCACCAATGATCACAACGTCCGTTTTGGTTATTTCACTCATCGACAATTCCTCATGACAAACCAGTGCAGTATTTCATACCCGCCCGCGGTCTGGAATGGAGCAATTCTAATCGGTCCGTGAGAAAATATCAGGCAAAATATGCGGAATGTCAGGCCTGACGTTCCGGAACATGCACGACAAGGCCGTCCAGTTCATCGGAAACGCGAATCTGGCAGGACAGGCGCGAGCTCGGACGCACGTCATAGGCGAAGTCCAGCATGTCTTCTTCCATGGCTTCCGGCTCTCCGGCCGCGTCCTTCCATGCGCCGTCGACATAGACATGGCAGGTCGCGCAGGCGCAGGCACCGCCGCATTCCGCGTCGATGCCCGGCACGGCGTTGCGGATGGCACTTTCCATCACGGTCGAGCCGTTCTCGGCTTCCGTCTCAATCCGGACGCCATCGAAAGTGACAAACGTGATCTTTGCCATGAAAAAAGCCCCAAGCAGAAAAGTTACCGCTGAGATAGGGATTTGGGCAGGGAAGTCAATTGCACTCCCTGACGCAGCCTGGGGCCCCGCCCCCGGACTGAGCCCCTAGCGCGTGATCGCCGCTATATAATCACGCACATCGTCGATTTCGGGATGCAGTTCGCTCAACAGCTTCGTGTTGCCGGGCGACTGTTCAATCGATTCGGCCAGATCGGCCACGCGGAAGGCACCGACGGCGCGCGCCGAACCCTTGAGCGATTTGGCGAGACGAACCCGTTCATCCGCATTCGCCTGGCTCAGCCGGTTGACGATTCCGGAGATCTGCCGGGAGAACAGGCTGAGGATTTCGGTCTCGAGTGCCCGGTTGCCGAATGTCTCGCGGGTAAGATGCACAAGATCGATCGGCCGTTTGCGCGATGGTTTGGACGTTTCGCCGCCCGGCAGCGCAAAAGCCATTGACGCTTGTTGTGGCAGTGCCATGATACTCTCCTGAACTCAGACTCAAATGAATGCACAAGTTTAATCAAATGCCGGATATTCTGGGTTAAAGCGTGGCCGCTACCCCCCGAATTGGCCCGATGTGGTGAACGAAGGGTTAATTCAGGCATTCCGGCAAAATTTGGTTCGGGCCAAAAAAATTAACCTTGTGTTTAAACTTTTAAGCATTTCCCGAATCCATTGTTTCTTTCCAATCCATGTGCCAGTACGATAGACTTAAGGCGTAAAGAGTATGGCGCAGTCGACTCCACATGTGGTCACTGCCCAATATTGCGAGGTAAACATGGCCACAGCCCCGAAGAACAAAGCAGCGAAAGCCGAGGATGAACTTGGTGAAGCTCTTGAAAAGGCTCTAGAAATTGATTTCGATGAGTCGACACTCGGCATGGATATGGATCTTTCGCCAGTCGATGACGATCTGATCTCTTTCAACGATCTCGAAGCGCAGATTTCCCAGGCAGCGCAGGAACTGGCAGCGGAAAAACACAATCCGCCCGTCGTTCCGGAACCTGTAAAGCCCGTGGAAATCAAGGAAAGCCTTGCCGCGGAGAACACGATTCCGCTGCCGGCGCCCAAGCCGCAGATCCAGGCTGCCAACCCGATTCCCGCTGCTCCGCCCGCGCCGCCAAAGGCGCCCGCCGTGCCGCCGCAGACATTCAAGCCGGCAAATGACGATTTGCTGCAGAATACCCAAACGACCCGTTCGCCGGTTTCAAACCAGGCGCCGCGCTCCTATGGACTGGTCACCGCAATCGTCAGCGTGCTCTGGGCCGCCGGCGTTCTTGCGCTTGGTCAGGCGCTCTACGGCTCGTCCCTGTGGTCGATTCGGTCCTTCGCCGATTTTGCCGCTGCGCCCTATGCGATTGCCCTCGCCGTCGCGATCATCGTTCCGATCATGCTGTTCTGGGCCTTTGCCCTGATGGTGCGCCGCGCGCAGGAAATGCAGTATGCCGCCCGCTCCATGGCCGAAGCCGCCATGCGTCTTTCCGAGCCGGAAATGCTCTCGTCCGACCGCGTGGCCTCGCTGGGCCAGGCCGTTCGCCGTGAAGTCGCCGCGATGAGCGAAGGTGTCGAACGCACCCTCGCCCGTGCAGTTGAGCTGGAAACGCTTGTTCAGACCGAGGTCAACCAGCTGGAACGCGTCTATACGGACAACGAACACCGCATCCGCACGCTGGTCGACCGTCTTGGCGGCGAACGCGAATCGGTCATCGGCCATGCCGAACGGGTTCGTGCCTCGATCTCCAGCGCACATGAACAGCTGAAGGATGAACTGTCCCTGGCTGGCGATTCGCTGCGTGACAATCTGCTCAACGCCTCGACCAACCTGACCATGTCGATCAACCAGTCCGGCGATACGCTCATCGATCGCCTGACCCAGAGCGGGCACACAATTGCCGAATCGATCGGCTCGCGCTCCGACGACATCTCGGCCAAGATCACCACTTCGGGCGAAGCCTTTGCAAATCTTCTGGAAATGCGGATTGCAGCGCTCTCCGAACAGACCGATTCGGTGACGATGAAGCTGGCCGATACGCTGGATGGCCGCACCAACAGCATGCTGTCGCTGCTGGGCAACGCCACCCAGACCCTGGTCGGTGAATTCGATACGCGTCTCGCCGGGCTCGACACGACAATCAACGAGCGCGGCCGGTCCCTGCTCGCTGAATTCGAAACCCGCGCCCAGTCGCTGGATGCCAGCACCGAACGCCTGAATTCAGCACTGGAAGCCCGTGCGCGCCAGATCAATGAACAGTTGATCGAACGTACCCGCGACATTGCCAAGACCTTCACTGACGGCCGCGCTTCGATTGACGGTATCGTCGACGAAACGAAGGCGAAGATCGGCAACGACCTGTCGAGCCTTTCCGAATCGGTTGGAAGCCTGCTGTCCACCAATACGACGCTCTTTGCCGACAGGCTGGCCGAAAGCCGCGAAGCCCTCGCTGCAACCCTTTCCGGCGAAACAGAACGGGCTGCCTCGATCATTCGCGATCAGGCCGGACAGCTTGGCGACCATACGTCGACCCTGCGCTCCGTTCTCGAAACCAGCACGGCAGCCATCGGCCAGATCATCGACGGTCACACCGCATCGCTCGATGACCGCACCTCCGGTCTGCGTGCGGCACTGGCTGACAATGATGCCCGCATCGGCGCGACGCTCGATTCCCATGCCAAGGCCATCGAGGACCGCACGTCGGGCATGCATGCTGCATTCTCCGACACGGATGAAAAGATCCGCCAGACCCTGGACGAACATGCGCGCAGCATCGATGCGCGCAGTGCCGGTGTTGAAGCCGCGATCCTGGCTGGCGATGCCCGCATCGGCCAGACGCTCGAAGCCCATGCCAAGATCATGGATGACCGCACATCCGGTATGCGCGCCGCCTTTGTCGACACGCATGCCAAGATTGCCCAGACTCTGGACCATCATGCCAAGAGCCTGGACGAACGCAATCAGGACATCCAGCTGGCTCTGGCTGGCAGCGATGCCAAGCTCGACGAGACGCTGGCTGCCCACACGCAGGCCATTGACGCCCGCAACGCGGAAATCCAGTCGACCCTGCTCAACAGCGGTGCGCGCATCGACGGCACGCTCAGCGGCTTCATTGAATCCGTTGATGGCCGTACAAGCCGCATCGAGAGTGCCCTGACCAGCAGTGACGAGCGCATCAGCAATGTCCTGGCATCGCATGCCAGCGCCATTGAGGACCGCACGGCCGGTATCGAACAGGCGCTCGCCAACAGCGATACACGCATCGGCAACACGCTTTCTTCCCATGCCTCGGCATTGGATGAGCGCACGGCGGCCATCCAGGCGGCGCTTGAAAACACCCATGCGCAGATCGGCCAGACCCTGGCCGGTCATGCATCGATCATCGACGAACGCACTGCCGGCATCCGCTCTGTTCTCGACAGCAGCAATGCCCAGATCGGCAATGTGCTCACCTCGCACGTCACCGCCATCGACGAACGTGCCGCCGGAATCCGGGCAACGCTCAACGACAGCAACGCCCAGTTCGGCGATACGCTTGCCTCGCATGTCAATGCGATTGACGAACGGGCAGCCGCAATCTCGGCAGCGCTTTCGAACAGCAGTGCGCGCATCGATGACACGCTCGCCTCGCATGTCGGCGCCATTGACGAGCGGGCTGCGACGATCACGTCGACGCTTGCCAACAGCACCGCCAAGATCGGCAGCACACTTGCCTCGCACGTCAACACGCTCGATGAGCGCGCTGCAGCCATCCAGGCAACGCTTGCCAACAGCAATGCCGGTATCAGCGATACGCTTGCCGCCCATGTCGGCACGATCGACGAGCGGGCCGCAGCCATCGCGGCAAGCCTCGCCGACAGCGATGCCCGCATTGGTGAAACCCTCAACAGCCATGCCAGCGTGCTCGACGACCGTATCAGCGGTATTCGCGCGGCGATGGAACATGGCAATGCGACGCTCAGCCAGACCCTTGACGGCCAGGCCAGCGCCATCAGCGATCGTACCGTTGCCCTGCAGGCCGTTCTGCACGACAGCGCCGAAGTGCTCGCCAAGGCCTTCGAAACCCATGGCGGCACCATCGACGAACGCACGACGACCATGCAGAGCGCGCTCGCCATGGGTGTCGACAATGTCCGCAAGTCGCTTGAACAGAGCGCCTCGGTCGTTGCCCGCACCCTGCGCGACAAGATCACCGAAGCCGCTTCCACCCTCACCGGCGAAGCACAGAAGGCCGGTGAAGCACTCGACGGTCATGGCGAGGCATTCAGCCAGCGCATGAACGAAAGCCTGGCTGAAACCGAGAAGCGTCTTGGTCAGCGGGCAACGGAAGCCGCCGCCAATCTGGAAGCACTGGAAGCCCGCTTCACCGCGGCCACGGATTCCACCGCCTCCAAGCTGGCCGAAAGCACCCGCGAACTCAACGAAGTGCTGGCAGCCCGCTCGCAGGAAATCATCAGCATCCTCGACAACACGGCGCAGCCGCTCGTTGAGAGCCTTGCTGACAATGGCCGTACGCTCGCCTCGCAGCTTGTCGAAGCCACCACGGCGGCGACAGAACGCCTGCGCGTGGAAAATGCGGCCCTGATCAATGCCATCGCCAGCCGCACCGCGGAAACCATCACCGCTGTCCAGGAAGCCAAGGCAGGCCTGACCGACGACGTCAGCAACCTGATCGACCGCCTCTCCTCTTCCAATGCGAAGCTGGGCGAACTGATCGACATGGCCACCAAGAATCTTGGCGACATCGACGGCCGCCTGCTCGACACGACAACCACCTTTGCTGAAAATGCAACGCGTGCTGCCGAGTCCTTCCAGTCTTCGACACGCCTGATCGACGGCAATATCGGCAAGCTCTCGCAGCTGTCGAACACGACACTCGTCGACATTGCCTCCATCGCCAAGCGTTTCGACGAGCATGGCAAGATGCTGGGTGCTGCATCGGAACTGATCAACTCGTCGCAGTCGAACCTCGCTTCGACCTTCGACGAACGTCAGGCCGCCCTGCAGAATCTGGCAACCGGTCTGGTGGAGAAATCCGAGCACATCGAAAAGACCATGCGGTCGTTCGAATCCCTCGTCTCCTCCGCCTTCGACCGGGCCGAAGGCCGTGCCACGCAGACAACCGAACAGATCCGCAATTCGATCGCGGAAGTTGTCGAACAGGCATCGCAGAAGTTCGCCAATGCGACGGACGAAATCCGCCGCTCCTCGGCTGCCATCCGTGCGGAACTCGAAGAGACCCGCTCCGAACTGCAGCGCGGCGTCATGGACATGCCGGAAGAAGCCAAGCAGTCGACCGCGCAGATGCGCAAGGCTGTTTCCGAGCAGATCAATGCGCTGAAGGAGCTGTCGGAAATCGTGCAGAAGTCCGGACGCCTGACCGACGTCGGCGAAGCCCGGGCAGCCCGCGCCCCGGCTCCTGCCCGTACGGCAGCAGCCGTTGCACAGGCCCCGCAGCCGCAACGCAGCGAACCGGTTGCAGCACCACGCGCCGTTGCTGCGGCACCCGCTGCTCCGGCCCCGGCCATGCGCGGCAGCCTCGACGTGCGCGGCAACCCGGAACAGCCCAAGCAGGGCAATGGCTGGGTTTCCGACCTGCTCCGTCGTGCATCCAGCGATGAAGCTCCGGCCGAGCCAAAGGCAAAGGCGCCCGAGGCACGCTCGCCCGGTCAGGTGGTTGAATCGCTGAACTCGCTTTCGGTCGATATCACCCGTGCCATCGACCATGAGGCTTCGGTTGAACTGTGGCAGCGTTACCGCGCCGGTGAACGCAATGTGTTCACCCGTCGCCTCTACACGCTGAAGGGTCAGCAGACGTTTGACGAGATCAAGCGCAAGTACCAGGCAGACAGCGAATTCCGCCGTGCCGTCGACCGCTACATGGACGACTTCGAACGCCTGCTGGAAGACGTTGCCCGCAATGATCGCGACAATGTCCTGACCCAGAACTACCTGACGTCGGATACCGGCAAGGTCTACACCATGCTGGCCCATGCGAGTAACCGCCTGCGCTAAGGCGGTGTCCTGTCAGAACTGAAAAACGCGGCCACTGGCCGCGTTTTTTGTTGCCCGCGCATCAGCGGCGGAGACAGGCCAGCAGCGAATGGAATATCTCCCGTTGCAGGCCGGCGGCTCCGGCGCTATGTTCGCCGCGTCGGAAAAGGCAGACTTGGTTTGGTAAGCCCAAGTCCTTTCGGAAACGGAAGCTCTGTCCCTGCCTCGTGCATGTGTTCCCCTCGACGAACAGCCAACGCTGTCCAAGCGTTTCTTGTTCGTCCGTGTGGTTCGCAGAACGATGAACCGCTCCGGTCGAACGACCACAAAGGAGTAGTTCATGCCCGATTTTTCCAGGATTTATGATGTTGTGATCGCCGGTGCAGGCCCTGTCGGCCTGTTTCTTGCCTGCGAACTGCGCCTCGCCGGCCTGTCGGTCCTGGTGCTGGAGCAAGCCGAAAACCCGCACTCCCCCCTGAAAGGGCTGCCGTTCGGCATGCGCGGCCTTTCCGCCCCCACCGTCGAAGCCTTCTACCGCCGTGGCCTGCTCGATGACATCTCGGCCCAGCAAAAAGAACCATCGGATGGCAACAGGACACCGGCTGCCGCGCACTGGGTGCAACAGCCGCGCCGCCCGGGCGGCCATTTCGCCGGCATCCAGTTTTTCCAGGACAATATCGACACCTCAAAATGGCCCTATCGCCTGCCCGGCCCAGCCGCCGCCAACCTGGCCACCACCCTGCAACAGGTGGAATCCGTCCTTGCCGCCCGCGCTGACGCGATGGGCGTCGAGATCAGGCGCGGCTTCGGCGTGGAAGGTTTCGACCAGTCGGATGATGGCGTGACCGTTCATGCTGGCGGTACCGCCTTTCACGGACGCTGGCTCGTCGGCTGCGATGGCGGGCGCAGCACCGTGCGCAAGGCTGGCGGTTTTACGTTCACCGGCACCGATCCCGAATTCACCGGCTATTCCGTTGAGGTCGAGATGGCTGATCCGGACGTGCTTGCCCCCGGCCGTCACTATACGCCGACGGGCATGTACACCTACCAGAAGCCCGGAACCATCGCGATGGTCGATTTCGACGGCGGCGTTTACCACCGGACCCGGCCGATCACGCTCGACCACGTGCAGGCGGTGCTGCGACGCGTCTCCGGCACCGGCATCACGGTGACGGCGCTCACGCTTGCCACCACGTGGACGGATCGCGCCTGTCAGGCCACCGCCTACCGCCATGGACGGGTGCTGCTCGCCGGTGACGCCGCGCACATCCATTCCCCACTCGGCGGACAGGGGTTGAATCTCGGGCTTGGCGACGCGATGAACCTGGGATGGAAGCTTGCATCAACAATCCGCGGCACCGCGCCGTCCGGCCTGCTCGACAGTTATGAGAGAGAACGGCATCCGGTCGGAGCGCAGGTGCTTGACTGGTCGCGCGCCCAGGTCGCGCTCATGCGGCCGAGCCGCAGTTCCCGTGCGCTCGAAGCCATCATCCGCGATCTCATCGACACGCGCGATGGTGCAACCTACTTCGCCGAACGCGTCTGGGGCGTATCGCTCCGCTACGATCTTGGGGGCACCCACCCACTGGTCGGCCGCAGTGCGCCCGACTTCGAGCTGGCCGACGGGACGTTCCTTGGCGGGCATCTTGGAAGCGGGAAAGGCCTCCTCCTGGACTTTGACGCCACTGCACCGCTTCAGGCACTGGCATGCCGCTGGGGCGGCCGGATCGGCTATCTCGCACGCGATGCCGGAAACCGGCTTGGCCTGTGCGCCGTGCTTGTACGTCCGGATGGCATCGTCGCCTGGGCCGGCGAGACCGCTCCCGATCTGGGGGACCTTGCGCAGACCGCGGCGCAATGGTTCGGCGAGCCTGAATAGGTAGAACGATACATGGTGCGTGGTTCGACAGGCTCACCATGAGGGAAGTGGTTTGGTTGCAAAGCCAGTCACTGGCGTTGCAGAACATGACTCCCTGCCGAACATCTCGCTATGGGCGGCTGAGAAGCCACTTGCGCAGTCCTTCTGGGGGAAGGTTGGAGCCTTCCATCTAACTCGCTTCGGGTTGGGAGGCCGCGCGTGCAGAACAGCTGTTCATAGCTGGGGTGAGAATGGAACAGGTCATCATATTGACCAGCGGCGGCAGCGGTTGCGAATTTCCAGAAGGCGGAAAAATATGGCTAGCTTCTCGCCGGGTTTGTCAGGATTTTTACGGCAAACATGCCGAATATGCCAGCAACCACCCAATTCTGCAGGCGTATCATGGCGGGGCGCCTGACAATCCAATTTTTCCAGGCTGACGCGAAGAGGCAGATCAAAATCAATACAGCCAATGAGAAAACATTTATGATCGTGGCGAGGACAAGACTTTGAGCAAGAATTGATCCTGCTGGGTCAATGAATTGCGGAAAGAACGATATAAAGAACACGATCGCTTTTGGATTGGTCAAGTTCGTCAACACGCCTTGGAAGAAAATCCATTTGTAGCTTGTTTCAGCCGGAGTTGGATCATCGCGAAAAATCTCGTCTGACCCGATCATTCGCCATGCGAGATAGAGCAGATAGGCTGCGCCAAGATACTTCACGAGAATATATACTTCCGGAAGAACAGCCAGCAAACCGGTAAGGCCCATCGCGGCCACGACAGCTTGCAAATAAAGTCCGAGTGTTGATCCAGCAGCGGACACAAGACCTGCCGTTCGACCGGATCGTATTGATCGGCTCATACACAAAAGCATGTCTGGTCCAGGCGTGAATGCAAGAGCAATGGATGTCATGACAAAGAGCAACATTTCAACATTACCGCTATCTTAAAAAAGATGGATCATATCGCCAGACCATGGGGTCTTACAAGAAGGCGGATAGGCCTTAAGCATCCACGGCGCCTTTTCAGGCGATCTCCAGTTCCCGGCCCTTGCCGAACATCTCGCGGTAGGCGGTGGGTGTTGTCGCCAGTTGCTGGCGAAAATGATGCCGCAGGGTGGCAGCCGTGCCGAACCCGGTGGTCTCGGCGATGATCTCGACAGAAAGCGCGGACTGCTCCAGCAGTTCCCGTGCCTTGGCCAGCCGCTCCGACAGCAGCCACTTGGCCGGTGTCGTGCCGGTCGCGGCCTCGAAGCGGCGCAGAAAGGTGCGCGGGCTCATGCCCGCCGCCTTGGCCAGTGTTGCAATGGAAAAATCCTGCCTGAGCTCGGTGCGCATCCGCTCGAGCAACGGTGACAGCCGTATCCCCTCATGCGGGGGCGGCACGGCCCTTTCAACAAACTGCGCCTGCCCGCCTTCACGGTGCGGCGCCACCACAAGGCGGCGCGCGACTTTATTGGCGGCTTCGGTGCCAAAATCCCGGCGGATCAGATGCAGGCAGAGGTCAATGCCCGCCGCGCTCCCGGCAGAGGTCAGCACACTGCCTTCATCCACGTAAAGCACGTTGGGCTCAACCGCGACGTCAGGATAGCGCTCCGCGAGAAGATCCGCATAACGCCAATGCGTCGTCGCCCTGCGGCCGGACAACAGACCGGCGGCGGCCAGAACAAACACGCCGGAGCAAATGGACAGAATCCGCGCACCATTGGCATGCGCCCGCCGCAAAGCCTCGGTCAGTGCCTCGGGGACAGCATGCTCTACACCCCGCCAGCCCGGCATGATGATGGTGCCCGCCTGTTCGAACAGGTCAAGCCCGCCATCGGCCAGAATGCGCACGCCGCCCGTAGCGCGCAGCTCACCCACCTCGATACTGGCGACGGCAAACTTGTACCAGTCATCGCCCATTTCCGGGCGCGGCAGTCCGAACATTTCGACGACCAGGCCGAACTCGAACGTACAGAGCCCGTCATAGGCAACGGCGACAACCAGCGGATTCTCAAGGCGTGGGGCAAGGGATGCGTTTGACATGATATCGACGATATATGGCAATCTTGCCAACTACCAGTGCCTTGTTGCTTGCCTTACGAATTGGGCAGCAACACAGGAGAACCCCATGAGCTACGTTACCGAAACCCCTGCCGCCGCACCACAGATTGTCATCGAGCATTTTTCCCGGCGTCTCGCGCTTGAGACCGATTGTGCCGATGTGGCCGCATCGCTGAAGGCCGGCGACCAAGATTTTGTACTCCTGCACGTGGTGGGAACACCGGCGGCCTATGAACGCCGTCACGTGCCGGGCGCCATTCATCTGCCGCATCGCGAGATCACCGCCGAGCGCATGGCCGCATGGCCCAACGATACGCTGTTCGTCGCCTATTGCGCCGGCCCCCACTGCAATGGAGCCGATCAGGCGGCGCTGAAACTCGCAAGACTGGGACGTCCGGTGAAAATCATGATCGGCGGTATTACCGGCTGGGCCGACGAGGAACTCCCCTTCGCCACCGGTCCGGCAGCGGGCGAACTCAAAAAGGTCGCCTGAGTTTCTGGTTTAGATAACCGACAGCGTCCAGGTGACGATATCGCCGGCGGCGCTGTCAAACGCATGGTTCAGCGCGGTGACATAGGCGGCATTGCCCTGGCCGCTGACCGGCGATGTCGAGCGGAACACGCGGGTGGCGCGCACGGTGCCGTTCTTGTCATTGAGGATCTTGATGGCGATTTCGACGACGGCCGTTTCCTTGCCTGAGGCATCGATATCGAACGTGCGGATATTGCTGATCACCTGATAATCGATGGCAAGGCCTTCGCCGGGACGGCCGACACCGCCGAAGCGACCCGAGCTCTCGAAGGCCTGCACAAGCCGCGTCTGCACGATGTTCGGCAGGCGGTCGGACCACTGTGCGCCCTTCAGGAACGAAATGGCGTTCGGTCCGGAGCGGACAACGACATTCTCGCCGTCAAGCGCTTTGAGGGCCGATGGCGCGGCGATCAGGATCTGGCGGCTGCCATGTTTTCTGGATGAAGTGTCGGACAGCGACGGGCCGGACAGATCGAATGTATCAAGCTTCTTGGTTCCGGCGCAGGCGGAAACGGACAAAGCCATCAGCAGAGCGGCAATTGTCGTTCTTGAATTCACCAATGGTATCATCCCTGTCACGCAAAGCTTCACGATTCCTTAACCTTCATGCGATGCAGCATCGTCAAAGTCAACGGCGCGTGCGGCCGTCATACTCCGGCACATTGCCGCTGCCGCCGAAAATCACCCGCTGCGGATTCTTCTCTAGATCGCTGATCGCCCGCTCGATGCGCTGGACCGACTGGCGGCTCTCGGTGACGAGCGCCTGCACGTCGCGCAAGCCCTGTCCGGAGAAGCGGTTGAGGTTGTCCGTGATCGGGCCGAGCTTGGTGTTGAGGTTGTCGGCAACCGCACGATAGGATTTGAGCGTGTTCCGCGCTTCAGCCACGACGCTGCCATCCCCGTCGGACACCAGATTGTCGACCTTGGCCAGGACGCCATCGACCCGGGCGGAAGCGGCATTCAGGCGCGTCATCATTTCACGCGCCTCGCGCACCACCGACTGCACGTCTTCGGCGCTCTGGCTGAACTTGTCGATCACATCGGAGTTCTTGGCCAGCGCATCGGTGAACTTCTTCGTGTTGTTGACCGTATCGACCAGCGGGCCCTTCACTTCGGTAATGAAGCTTTCAATCGAGCTCATCGCCGTGTTGACGCGTTCGAGAATGTCCTGCGCCTTCTGCAGAAGGTTGTTGACCACGGACGGGTCGGCATCGATACGCGCGACGGCGCCATCCTTGTCGGCTTCCTCAAGCAGATTGGGCTCATAGACCTTGCCGCCCTTGAGCTCCACGAAGGCCAGACCGGTCAGGCCGGTAAAGCCAAGCGTGGCCTGGGTCGAGCGGGTGATCGGTGTCGTGCTGTCAATTTCCGCGGTGGCGATCACCGCGTCAGGATTGGTCTTGTCGATATTCAGGCGCCGCACGGTGCCAACCTTGATGCCGTTGAACAGCACCTGGCTGCCCTCGGCCAGGCCGGTGACCGAACCGGCGATACGGATTTCCAGCGTCGTCATTTCCTGCCTGTCGCCATAACGGGCGATCCAATACACGAAGACGAACGCCGCGACGCAAACCGCAAGCGTGAAAATCCCGACCAGAACGTAGTTGGCTTTGGTCTCCATCGATTATTCCACCTAACCCTGTTCCTTCAGCAACGGCCCGGATTGCCGGGCGCTTTGCACACGATCGGACTTTCGCCTGCTGCTGCCGTTCGGCACGATCTGGCGCGCGCGCTTGCCATGAAAATATTCCTGAACCCACGGGTCATCAAACGTCAGCATGTCGTCGATGGTTCCTTCCACAAGAACCCTTTTCTTACCCAATACCGCGATTCGGTCGCAAACGGCGAACAGGCTGTCGAGATCGTGCGTGACCATATAGACCGTCAAACCCATGGTATCGCGCAGATTTGCGATCAGTTCATCGAAATCCGCGGCACCGATGGGATCGAGCCCCGATGTCGGCTCATCGAGAAAGACGATGTCCGGGTCGAGTGACAAAGCGCGGGCCAGCGCCGCACGCTTGATCATGCCGCCGGACAGTTCCGACGGAAATTTCTCCGCCGTATCCGGTTTCAATCCGACCAGATCGATCTTGAGGCGCGCCAGTTCGTCCATCAGGCTGTGCGGAATGTCGAGATATTCGCGCATCGGCACCTGAATGTTCTCCAGAACCGTCAGCGACGAGAACAACGCGCCATGCTGGAACAGGACGCCCATGCGCATGTCGACGCTGAGTTTTTCCTGTTCCGTCGCATGATCGATGTCATGGCCGAAAATGCTGATATTGCCATGCTGTTTCTGATTGAGACCGAGGATCGTCCGCATGAGGACGGACTTGCCCGTCCCCGATGCGCCGACAAATCCCAGTATCTCGCCGCGATAGACATCGAGATTCAGATGCTCCAGCACCGATGAACGGCCGAAGGACACGCTGACATCCTTGACCGAAAGGATGATATCGCTGGGCTCCTGCTCTCTGCTCTGGCCGTTGTCTGTCGAATTCATTCGCCTCGGGCGTCCCTGGATCTGAAAATCAGTACATAAAGCTCTGCGGGCCTTGTTGCCATCCATGCCGCATAGAAATGGCGTCCCATGACAGCAGAAGCACTTGAATTGTTTGCTCTATCGGTCAACATCCCTCACACATATCGAGTCTCGGACTTGATGTCACTGTAGCAATTAGAGCCTTTCCTGCTTAAATAGAACCCGTTCTGTTTCCCGGATGGCGAGACAATCCACGCGGAAGGTAGCAAGGCCGATGTTTATCCATCGGACGAAGCTGCCTGACAAAGTGGTTGGCCGCCAGTCCGAAACCCGAAGGGCCGGGTGATTTTGGTCCAATCCCATCAGGCTTCGGCTTCGCCCGATGGATAAACATCGGTCTCGCCAAACCCCTCGATCTTGAACCAAATTCCCTCCGGCAGAACGATTCTATTTAAGCAGGAAAGGCTCTAAGGCGCACATAATGACTGTTAATATGGAGATTACCGTTGAACGCTGGCCCATTGCCGGAACGTTTACAATCTCGCGGGGTTCCAAGACGGAAGCAGCCGTGGTGGTTTGCACCCTGCGCGACGGACTGCACACGGGGCGCGGCGAATGCGTTCCCTATGCCCGCTATGGCGAAAGTCTCGATTCCGTCTGTGCCGAAATCGAAAAACTGCGCAGCGTGCTCGCGGCGGGGGCCAACCGGCAGGATTTGCCCGGTTTGATCGGCGCCGGCGCGGCCCGCAATGCCGTCGATTGCGCGCTCTGGGATCTCGAAGCCAAACGGGCCGGCCGGCGCGTTGCCGATATCATCGGCTTGTCGCCGCTCAAAGCCCTCACCACGGCCGTGACCGTTTCCTTCGGCGATGCGCAGACCATGGCTGCAGCGGCCCGTGCCGTGTCCGGCCGTCCGGTCATCAAGGTCAAGGTGGGCGGCGAGGATGACGAAGATCGCATTCGGGCCGTAGCGGAAGCTGCGCCCGACAGCCGCATCATTCTCGACGCGAATGAAGGCTGGACCGACCGGAATATCGTCCGGCACATGCTGGCCGCCGCAAAGGCCGGGGTCGTGCTCATCGAGCAGCCGCTTCCAGCTGGCAAGGACGGCATTCTCTCGACAATCCCCCACCCCGTCCCCCTGTGTGCCGACGAGAGCGCCCACGGCACCGACGATCTGCACACCCTTCTTGGCCGCTACGACAGCATCAACATCAAGCTCGACAAGACGGGCGGGCTGACCGAGGCTCTGCGCATGCAGAAACGGGCGCGCGAACTCGGGTTCGGCATCATGGTCGGCTGCATGGTGGGCACGTCCCTGGCCATGGCGCCTGCCATCCTCGTCGCGCAGGACGCCGACTTCGTCGATCTCGACGGCCCGCTGATCCTGAAGGACGACCGCCAGCCCGGACTCGTCTTTGAAGGCAGCCGCGTCTCGCCGCCGCAATCGGAGCTTTGGGGCTAGCGCTCGCGCTGCTCCAATCGAAGCGAAACATTGGCCAAGACAAGCCCGACCGCCGCCAGCGCCACCATGGCATAGAAACCATAGATGCCGGTGGCGCTGTAGAGCGGTCCGGAGACCATGGTGACGATGGCCAGCGACGTGCCGATGAAGAAGGTGGATATGCCCTGCGCCGTTCCACCCTTCTCCTCGGGAATGGTCATGGCGATCATTTTCTGCATGCCGAGGAAAGACAGGGCGAAGGAGAAGGCATGCAGGCTCTGCACGACGAAAAAGCCAGCGACGCCGAGACCGGCGGGCACGATCAGCGGGAAGACGGTCCAGCGGAATATGGCGACGGCTGAGCCGATCATCAGCACCCTGGCCGGATGCAGGCGTCCGAAAACCCGGCGAAAGCAGGTGAACATGATCACCTCGGCCACCACGGCGATGGACCAGAGCGCCCCGATCACCGTCTCTTCAATGCCGATGGACTTCCAGTAGATGGCCGAAAAACTGTAGCCATAGGCGTGGCTTGCCTGCGTGATCCCCGTGGCGATCAGGAAGGTCACGAAGGCCGGGCGGCGCAGCGCCCTGCCCGCATCCGCCATGTCGATATCCGACAGCGGCGACAGGCGGCGCGGCTTGCCGATGCGCGGCACCACGAAACTCATGCCGCATGCGGCTACCAGCGCACCCAGCAGCACCGTCGGGATGATCCACTCGCCCGTGTGCTGGATCAGCACGCCGCCGGCAAAGGAGGCCAGCAGGAATGCGATGGACCCCCAGACGCGCATCCTGGCAAAATCCGCCCCGTAGCGGCGCACGCCTGAAAGCGCAATCGTATCGGCCAGCGGAACCTGCGATGTCCACGGTGCGGCAAGCACCAGCGACACGACGAGGATGCCGAAGAAATTGAACGGCAGAAAGTAGAAGGCCGCGACGATCACCGCCAGAATGGTGGCAATGGTCAGGATATGCGCACGGTCGCTGGACTGGTCGGCCAGAATGGAAACCAGCGGCGCGGCGATGACGCGCACGAACAGCGGCATGGACAGGACGATCGATATTTCCGTCGGCGACAGCGAACGGAACTCCAGCCACAGGGGAAAATAGGGCAGATGCAGGCCGCTTGAGATGAAAATCGCGAAATAGGCCAGAGACAGCCGAAACTCGAAACGAGACGGTTTTTCGTGAAAAGTGTCCGCAGTGGCGGCTGTCATGGAGGGACTTTCGGAGGATCGAGGAACGGCGCACGAATATCAACTAGCCGTATTCCGAAATACCATGATTTGCGCCAACTGCCTAGAAACGCTGGAGGTTTTTCCAGCTCAATTATCATAAACGCAGAAAATATAGATTAGCCCGCCGACACCGCCCGCGCCGCGTTCGCTTCGTGGCCGAGCTGCGGCTTGGCACCGGCAATCGCCGTGAGAATATCCTCGAATATATCGGCGCAGGCTTCCCAGCTGAATCCCTGCAGGGTGGCATCGGGATCGACGCGCCCCATGGCAAGTGCGCCCAGCGCGGCCTCCTGCAGATCGGTTGACAGAACGCCTGCGCCCGTCGCGCCGATGACGTCCTTCGGGCCGGCCACCGGATAGGCCGCCACCGGAAGCCCGCAGGCAATCGCTTCCAGCAGCACCAGGCCGAACGTGTCGGTGCGGCTGGGAAAAACAAAGACATCGGCACCCGCATAGTGGCGGGCGAGTTCCTCGCCCTCCTTCTTGCCGGCGAACACGGCGTCGGGGAATTTGCGCTTCAGCTCATCCATATCCGGCCCGTCGCCGACGACAAGTTTTGTTCCCGGCAGATCAAGCGCCAGAAAGGCTTCAAGATTCTTTTCCGGCGCAACGCGGCCGACGCAGAGAAAGACGGGATGCGCGAGGCCGAGATCGACATCCGCCTGCGGGCGGAACAGATCGCGGTCGACACCGCGCGTCCACACGCGCAGCGTGTCGAAGCCGCGCTCGGTCAGTTCCTCGTAGATGGACTGTGTCGGGACAAGGCAGGTCTCGGCAGCATTGTGGAACCGGCGCAGAAAGCCGTAGGTCCAGGCCAGCGGAATGGGCAGACGCTCGCGCAGATATTCGGGAAAACGCGTATGAAAGCTGGTGGTGAAGCGCCACTTGTTTTTCAGGCAGGCACGCCGCGCCATGATGCCGAGCGGGCCTTCCGTGGCGATATGCACGAAGGCGGGCTGCAACGCCTCGATCCGGGCTTTCACCGCCGCAGGATAGGTCAGTGCCAGCCGGATTTCCGGATAGGTCGGACATGGCGCCGAAGGATAGTCCGCGGGCGAGATGATCGTCACCTCGACGCCCCGCGCCTCCATCTGCTCGCGCAATTGGGTCAGGGTGCGCACCACGCCATTGACCTGCGGATGCCAGGCATCGGAGACGATGACCAGCCTCTTCATCGGATCGATCTCTGCAGGAGAAGCCATTCAGGCTGCATTCGCCGCCTTGGGACGCTTGTCCTCGAGTTTGACGACAGGCGCAAAGCCGGCCTTCTCCCCGATCAGATGTGTCCAGGAGATGAGTTCCATCTTGCCGTCGTGATGCTCGACAATGGCGGTGCAGCTTTCAACCCAGTCGCCGGTGTTGATGTATTCGATGCCGTCGATTTCTTCGATGGTGGCGTGGTGAATATGGCCGCAGATGACGCCGTCGGCGCCGATGCGCCGGGCCTCGTCGGAGACGACGGTCTGGAAGGAACCGATGAAGTTGACGGCCTTCTTCACCCGGAATTTCGCCCAGGCGGAGAATGACCAGTAGCGCAGCCCGAGCATGCGCCGCACCTTGTTCATGATGGTGTTGATGGCCAGCGCCGCATCATAGGCCCAGTCGCCGAGATAGGCGATGTGGCGGGCATTGCGCACGACGACGTCGAACTGGTCGCCATGGATCACGAGGAATTTACGGCCGTCAGCGGTTTCGTGCATCGTGCGGTCCATGACCTCGATACCGCCGAAATGCGTGCCCTGGAAATCGCGCAGGAATTCATCGTGGTTGCCGGCGATGTAGAGGATGCGCGCGCCCTTGCGGCTCTTGCGCAGGAGTTTCTGCACGATGTCGTTGTGCTCCTGCGGCCAGTGCCAGCTGCGGCGCAGACGCCATCCATCGACGATATCGCCGACCAGATAGATCGTATCCGCATCGTGATACTTCAGAAAGTCCAGGAGGAAGGTCGCCTTGGCGCCTTTGGAACCAAGATGCACATCGGACAAAAAGAGCGTGCGAAACTTACGTGTCTCTGGCTCAACCATGAGGCTGATCTCCGTTCAGCGCCGGTACGCATCGGTACCTCTGGTCTGACAGAAACCTGATTCATGTCACAGTCTTATGACGCCGCTAAAAAGTCTATGGTTTCCTGCGATAAACACTTGTAACAAAATGGACTTCATTTATGGCTCTTCGTGTCATTTATGCATGCTAAAAAGATTGAATCGCAAATCCCAAGTTGCGACCAGCCAATTTCCGGAGGATATTATCCATGGCCAAGGACAATTCGCCCAACCAGTCCGACCTCGAAGAAAGCGCCCTGTTTTACCACCGCTTTCCTCAGCCGGGTAAACTGGAAATCCAGGCGACGAAGCCGCTTGGAAATCAGCGCGACCTTGCCCTTGCCTATTCCCCCGGTGTGGCGGCGCCCTGCCTTGCCATTCATGCAAATCCTGCTACAGCCGCCGATTATACCAGCCGCGCCAATCTGGTCGCCGTCATCTCCAACGGTACCGCCGTCCTTGGTCTTGGCAATATCGGCCCCCTCGCCTCCAAGCCGGTGATGGAAGGCAAGGCGGTTCTCTTCAAGAAATTCGCCGACATCGACGTCTTCGACATCGAGATCGACGCGCAGGAGATCAACAAGATCGTCGATGTCGTTGCCGCGCTCGAACCCACCTTTGGCGGCATCAACCTCGAGGACATCAAGGCGCCGGAATGCTTTGACGTGGAGGAAATCCTCCGTGCCAGGATGAACATTCCCGTTTTCCATGACGACCAGCACGGCACGGCGATCATCGTCGCCGCAGCCATCCTCAACGGCATGGAGCTGGCCGGCAAGGATCTGTCCAAGGTCAAGATCGTGGCGTCCGGCGCCGGTGCGGCAGCGCTCGCCTGCCTCAACCTTCTGGTCAAGCTCGGTGCCAACCGCAAGAACATCTGGGTCTGCGATCTCGACGGCGTCGTCTATGACGGCCGCAACACCCTGATGGACCGCTGGAAATCCGTCTATGCCCAGAAGACCGATGCGCGCGTGCTGGCCGATGTCATCGGCGGTGCCGACGTGTTCCTCGGCCTGTCAGCGGCAGGTGTCCTGAAGCCGGAACTTTTGAAACAGATGGCGCCGAACCCGCTGATCATGGCGCTCGCCAATCCCAATCCGGAAATCATGCCGGAGGAAGCACGCGCCGCACGCCCCGACGCCATGATCTGCACCGGACGCTCCGATTTCCCCAACCAGGTCAACAACGTCCTCTGCTTCCCCTATATTTTCCGTGGCGCGCTGGATTGCGGCGCACGGGCGATCAATGAGGAAATGAAGATGGCGGCGGTCAAGGCCATCGCGGCGCTTGCCCGCGAGGAGCCATCGGATGTGGCGGCCCGCGCCTATTCCGGCGAAACACCGACCTTCGGCCCCAATTATCTCATTCCTTCGCCGTTCGATCCGCGCCTGATCCTGCGCATCGCGCCGGCAGTGGCCAAGGCGGCCATGGAAACCGGCGTTGCCGACCGCCCCATCGAGGATTTCGAGGTCTATCTCGACAAGCTGAACCGCTTTGTCTTCCGTTCCGGCCTGATCATGAAGCCGATCTTCACCGCAGCGCGGACTGCCGAGAAGAAACGGGTGATCTATTCCGACGGCGAGGACGAGCGGGTTCTGCGCGCGGCACAGGTGGTGCTCGAAGAAGGCACGGCGATCCCGACGCTAATCGGCCGCCCGCAGGTCATCGAGACGCGTCTCAAGCGCTACGGCCTGAAGATCAAGCTCGGCACCGATTTCGACATCATCAACCCGGAAGACGATCCGCGCTACCGCGACTATGTCGACCTTTTGGTGAACCTTACCGGCCGGCGCGGCACCACGCCGGAAGTGGCACGCACCATGGTCCGCGCCAGCGGCACGGTGATTGCAGCGCTGGCCATCATGCGCGGCGAAGCCGACGCCATGATCTGCGGTCTGGAAGGCCGTTTCGAGCGCCATCTGCGCAATGTCGACCAGATTATCGGCAAGCTCGAAGGCATCCGCAATTTTTCCGCACTCAGCCTGCTGATTTCACAGCGCGGCGTGCTGTTCCTGACCGATACCTATGTCAGCATCGATCCGACAGCCGAAGAGATTGCCGAAAAGACGGTTCTGGCCGCCAACGAAATCCGCCGCTTCGGCATCGAGCCCAAGGCAGCCCTGCTTTCGCATTCCAACTTCGGTTCACGCGATTCCGAAAGTGCCGCCAAGATGCGCGCCGCTTCGGAAATCCTGCGCTCCAAGGCACCGGATCTGGAGCAGGATGGCGAAATGCATGGCGATTCCGCCCTGTCGGAAATCCTGCGTGAGCGTGTGCTGCCGCATTCCCGCCTGAGCGGCGAAGCCAACCTTCTGGTCTTCCCCAATCTCGACGCGGCCAACATCACGCTCAACGTCGTCAAGACGGTCACCGATGCACTGCATGTCGGGCCCATTCTGCTCGGCGCCGCCAAGCCTGTGCATATTCTGACGCCGTCGGTGACATCGCGCGGTATCGTCAACATGACGGCTCTGGCAGTGGTTGAGGCGTCACAGCGCCTGGAATAGCGCGCTGCCGTCTTATTGCTGCCGCACGTTCATGGATGGTTCAGGCGCAGTCAGCCAGGTAGGCTGCGCGTGATCTTGCAGGACTAGACCATATGAAACGGTTCATACACTTCGCGGCACTCGCCATGGGCACGCTGCTGTTGTCAACACAGCTGGCAGCGGCCCAGTCGGACGTTTGCAGCCGCATGGAACAGCGTCTGCGCGAACTCGACAATGATTTCGTCACGGATGAGTATGAGCTGAACCTGCGCCGCGACCGGGTGGAAGCTGCCATGGACGCCAACAATTGCTCGGCATCCTATGAGCCTGACCGCGAAATCTTGCCGCGCGAAGTCGAACCGCGAGACGGGGAGCCCCGGCGCCGCCCCTATGAAGTCCTCGGAGGCCAGCGGCCCGTTGAAAACGAGCCGCTTGAAAGCACCGCACCGGTCTACGGCGGACAATATCAGACGCTCTGCGTGCGCACCTGCGACGGCTATTATTTCCCCATTTCCTACGCGACCGGCGCGGAGAATTTCCACCGCGACGAAGCGCAGTGCCAGGCGCAATGCCCGGGCGCGAAACTGTTCTATCATTCGACCAACGGTGAAACCGTCGATCAGATGATTTCCCTGCGCGGCCAGGCCTATACGGATATGCCCAACGCGTTCAAATTCAGGAAAGTCGGCGCCAATGGCACGCCGCAATGCTCCTGTCAGCGCACGGCGGGCAATTACACCACGCTTGGAAATCCCAAGGAAATAGCCCGGCAACCGGCGGCGACTGCGCCCGCGACGAAACCGGCGCCAGCACAAACACAGCCAGCACTCAAACCGGCGGAACCGATCAAACCGGTCGAGCCTGTCAAGGCCGAACCATTGCCATCGGCAGAGCCGGCGAAAAACCCCGAACCGAACAAGCCGTCGGCACCGGCCGAGGCCAAGGCCGAACCGGCTGCGCCTGTGGTAGAGCCGGAGAAAAAACCGTCATCGATTATTCAGCTGGGGACACCCGCCGTGCCGAAAGTCGAAGCGGAACAGCCGAAACCGCTGTCACCGGACAAGCCGATCGATCCCAACCGCAAGGTCAGGGTCGTCGGGCCAACGTTCCTTCCCGACCAAGAAGGGGCAGTAAATCTGCGAGCTCCGGACCAGAAGCCAACCCGGTAAGGGCAATGCGCAGGGGCATGAATAACGGCTTGCCCTTGCGTCCGCTCTGAACCTTCACCGCTTCCGTCCACTGCTCCCAGGTCGCGCGGCTCCACGGCTCCTGCGGCAACACGTCAAAAGCCGCCGCAACGAAATCGCGATCCTCTTCAGCAAGGACTTCGTCACTGACGGGACCGTCCTGGACGATCTTCCACCACAGCGCCGCATCGGCAACGCGTGTGAGATTGCCGCGCACCGCAAGCCAGAAGGCTTCGGCCTTGTCGCCGGTGATCCCCATGTCCCGCAGCCGCTCTTCAGCCACGTCGAACGGCATGGCGTGGATCAGCGTGCGGTTCAGCGTATCGAGTTCCGCCGGATCGAATTTCGAGGATGATTTCGATGTTGCCTTCGGATCGAAGATTGCGGCGAGCGATGCCATGTCAGGCATGGCAACCACATTCTCCGACGTTCCCGTCAGCACGGCGAGGCTGACCACGGCCATCGGCTCATAGCCGTCGCGGCGCAGGCTGCCGACGGACAGGGCTCCCGTCCGCTTGGACAGTCCCTCGCCCGAAACAGTCGTCAGCAGATTGTGATGGCCAAGCGCCGGCGCCTTCGCACCGAGCGCTTCAAAAATGGAAATCTGCACGCCGCTGTTGGTGACGTGATCATCGCCGCGGATGATGTGCGTGATGCCCATGTCGATATCGTCGACCACGGAGGTCAGCGTGTAGAGATAGGTGCCGTCTTCGCGCACCAGCACCGGATCGGAAAGCGAAGCGAGATCGACGGTCTCTTCGCCGCGCACGATATCGTCCCAGTGGACAATCGTGCGCGCCGGCGCGAACGGATCGTCCTTGAAGTTCGGCAGCAGGAAACGCCAGTGCGGACGATGTCCCTCCGCTTCGAGCTTCGCGCGGTCCTCCGCCGTCAGTTTCAGCGCATCGCGGCCATAGACCGGCGGCAGGCGGCGCGCGAGGCGCAGCTTGCGCTTGCGTTCGAGCTCTTCCGGGGTCTCGTAGCAGGGGTATAGCACGCCAGCCGCTTTCAGCTTCTCGACGGCGGCATCGTAGAAGGCAAAGCGTTTCGACTGGTATTCGACCCGCACCGGCTTGATGCCAAGCCAATCAATATCAGCGGCGGTCGCTTCGGCATATTCGGTCTTCGAACGTTCCACGTCGGTGTCATCGAAGCGCAGGATCAGTTGGCCATTGTGCTTCAACGCGAACAGCCAGTTGAACAGGGCTGTCCGCGTGTTGCCGATGTGGATATAGCCGGTCGGAGATGGTGCAAAACGGACGGTGATGGTCATGCGTCGGGCATATCGGAACGACGCGTGAAGATCAATATGGGCCGCGCTTTCGCGCGGCCCACAGGATCAGTCGTCGGCCAGAACAAGACCCTTGGTCAGTTCCAGCGCCTGCCGTTCGAACAGGCTGCGGTAGATGCCGCCGTTCAGGCGGATCAGAGCTTCGTGGTTGCCCTCTTCCGCAATCCGGCCATGGTCGAAGACCAGCAGCCGGTCGAGTGCCCGCACCGTGGACAGCCGGTGCGCGATTACCAGCGTCGTGCGGCCCAGCATCAGCCGTTCCATGGCCTGCTGGATCAGCACTTCCGATTCCGAATCGAGGCTCGATGTCGCCTCGTCCAGGATCAGAACCGGTGCATCCGCGAGGAACGCCCGGGCGATGGCCACACGCTGGCGCTCGCCGCCGGACAGCTTTACACCGCGTTCACCCACCAGCGTACCATAGCCCTTCGGCAGGGCCGTGATGAAGTCATGCGCGCTGGCCTGCCGGGCCGCTTCCTCGATTTCGCTTTGCGTGGCCGTCGGCCGCGCATAGGCGATGTTCTCGGCCAGCGTCCGGTGGAACAGGATCGGCTCCTGCTGCACGATGGCAATCTGCTGGCGCAGCGATGCCTGGGTGACGGCGGAAATATCCTGACCGTCGATCAGGATATGCCCCGCCTTCACGTCGTGCAGGCGCTGGATCAGCTTGACGAACGTCGTCTTGCCCGAACCGGAGTGGCCGACAAGGCCGACGCGCTCACCCGCCCGGATCGTCACCGAGAACCGATCATAGAGCGGTGCCCGGTGCGCCCCGTAGTGGAACGTCACATTGTCGAACACGATCTTGCCATTGGTGATCTGGATCGGCTTGGCGCCGGGCCGGTCATCAATGCCGAGCGGCTGACTCTCAATGTCAACAAGCTCTTCCATATCGTTGATCGAACGCTGCAAATTGCGGATGTGCATGCCGACTTCCCGCAGGTAGCCCTGCAGGATGAAGAACGACGTCAGCACGAAGGTGATGTCACCCGCACTCGCCTGCCCCCTGGACCACAGCCACAGGGCAAAGCCGATGACCGATGCCCGCAGGATGAGCAGCAGCGAACCCTGCGTCGTGCCGTTGCGGGTGCCGCGGATCCACGTGCGCCGCGTCCGGTCCTGCCACTTGGCAAGAACTTTCAGCAGCCGTGCATCCTCGCGCTTTTCCGCGCCGAAACCCTTCACCACCATGTTGCAGCTGACCGCATCGGCCAGCGAACCGCCGAGCTTGGTATCCCAGCGATTGGCAAGGCTCGCCATCGGCGCGACATAGCCAAGCGACATCGCCACCGTCACGCCGACGAACACGAGGGATCCCAGACCGATGATGACGCCCATCATGGGCCAGTACCAGGCCATCAGCACGGTCGAGCCGACAAGCATGACAACGGACGGAAACAACGCCACCAGCAGCGTATCGTTCAGCAGGTCAAGCGCCCACATGCCGCGCGTGATCTTGCGCACCGTCGAGCCGGCAAAGCTGTTCGCATGCCAGTCCGTCGAGAAGCGCTGGACACGGAAGAACGCGCCGGAGGCAATCTCCGACATCATTTTCAATGTCAGCTTGACGATCGTCATGAAGGTGACGTGCCGCAGGATGATGGCACCCAGCGACAGGGCCATCAGGGTCCAGAACGCGGCCATCGCCGCATCCCAGGCAATGGCATCCGTTGCCGCGCCATTGACCACCGCGTCGACCAGCCGCCCCGAATAGAGCGGCGTCAGCACGTCGGCCAGTGTCGAGAGCAGCACTGCACCAAGAATGATTGCCAGACGCACCGGCTGCTTCTGCCAGTGAATCCAGGTGAATCCGAGAACGCTGCGGAAGGCTCCGCCGCGCAAGGCGTTACGTAAAAATGCCATGACGATCGTCCGGTGCCAAAACGCACCGGCCTCAAATATGAATTTCAGACGAGAATGCCGCGCAACAGAACGAGGGAATCAATGCGGCACAATTGGCTTGGCGACTTGCCTGAATACAGGAAAGGCCAATATCGGCGATGAGTGTTCTTGACCGGTGAAGTCAATTGAAAAGCCCTGGGACTTTTCATCATCACATGTCAGGAACGGACGCCGCCCCGAGGGGACATTGAAACAGCTGCCATTCTAAACCTCCCGGGCTTGATTGCCGGAGAGATGGCTTATAGGTGAATCGCAATCACGCGCCAAGCGCCTATTTTTTGTGCAGCCGCTTTTCGAAATAAAGTGAGGCGCGATTGCAACACTAGACTTTAGTCGTAGTCAAAAACGATGGTTGCAGGGCGATCAGTGCCTGGTTCGACACATGCAATCGGTCCTACCCTCGATCACGGAACTTGTTGGTGATGGGATAGCGCCGGTCGCGGCCGAAATTCTTCCGCGTCACCTTCACACCCGGCGCGGACTGCCGGCGCTTGTATTCGGCGAGATAGAGCAGGTGTTCGATCCGCTCGACCGTCTTGCGCTCATGGCCGCGCTCGACGATCTCGTCGACGCCCATCTCGTTCTCGACGAGGCATTCGAGAATGTCATCGAGCACCGGATAGGGCGGCAGCGAATCCTGATCCGTCTGGTTCTCGCGCAATTCGGCGGACGGCGCCTTGCTGATGATGTTTTCCGGGATGACGATGCCCGATGGACCGAGGCCGCCGGCGGGCACATTCCTGTTGCGCCATTCGGACATGGCGTAGACCTGCATCTTGTAGATGTCCTTGATCGGATTGTAGCCGCCGTTCATGTCGCCATAGAGCGTGGCATAGCCCACCGACATTTCCGACTTGTTGCCCGTCGTGACCACCATCGAGCCGAACTTGTTGGAGATTGCCATCAGGATCGTGCCACGGGCCCGGCTTTGCAGGTTTTCTTCGGTGATGCCCTCTTTCGTACCTTCGAATGTCGGCCCGAGCGCTTTCAGAAAGCCTTCCACCGGCTCGAAGATCGGCACGATGTCGTAGCGGCACCCCAGCGCCTTGGCGCAGTCTTCCGCATCCTTCAGCGAGTCCTTCGATGTATAGGTATACGGCATCATCACGGCGCGCAGCCGCTCCTCGCCCAGCGCGTCGACAGCCAGCGCCGCGCAGATCGCCGAGTCGATGCCGCCGGAAAGGCCGAGAACCACGTCCTTGAAGCTGTTCTTGTTGACGTAATCGCGCAGGCCCAGCATGCAGGCGCGATACTGCGCCTCCTCGCCCTCGGGGATTTTCGACATGGGGCCTTCCGAGCAGGACCACCCGCCCGCGCCGCGCCGCCACGTGGTGACAACAAGTTGTTCCTCGAATTGCGACATCTGGAACGCGATGTTTTTGTCCGGATTGAACGCAAACGAGGCACCGTCGAAAATCAGATCGTCCTGACCGCCGAGCTGGTTGGCGAAAATCAGCGGCAAACCGGTTTCGATCACCTGGCGCAGCACCACCTGATGGCGCACATCCACCTTGCCGTTGTAATAGGGCGAGCCATTGGGCACGCAGAGTATCTCCGCGCCGCTCTCGGCCAGTGTCTCACACACGCCGAGGTCGCCCCAGATATCCTCGCAGATCGGAATGCCGATGCGGATGCCGCGGAAATTCACCGGCCCCGGCATCGGCCCCTGCTGGAATACCCGCTTCTCGTCGAACTCGCCATAGTTGGGCAGGTCGACCTTGAAGCGTTCCGCAATCACCTTGCCGCCATCCAGCACCATGATCGAATTGTGCAGGCCGCTGTCGCGCCGCAGCGGCGTGCCGATAATCACCCCCGGTCCGCCATCCGATGTGTCGGCCGCAAATTCTATTGCCGCCTTTTCGCAGGCTTCGATGAAGGCTGTCTTCAGCACCAGATCTTCCGGCGGATACCCTGAGATAAACAGCTCCGTGAACAGGATGAGATCGGCGCCCTGCCGCGCGGCGTCGGCCCGTGCTTCACGCGCTTTTGTCAGATTACCCTTGATGTCACCCAGGACAGGATTGAGCTGGGCGATGGCGATACGGAGGATGTCGGGATTTTTGCTCATATTGAACATATATCATTTCGCTGGAGATTAAACAATGCGACTCACACGCGGTTTCAGGAAAAAAATACGTGCCAGAGCGTATAGAACCAGACGATGGCGACGAGAACAACCGAGATCAGCACGGCCAGGGATCCGCAATCCTTGGCGATCTGGATGTCGCGCTGGAAATCCCGCGACACGGCGTTGCACGCCGCTTCAATGCCGGTGTTCAGCACCTCGATCATGATCAGGATAAGCACCGAGCCGGTCAGAACCAGGAAAACCAGCACGGATGGTGCAATCGCCGCCGCGACGGGAATCGACAGGATGAAAAGGATAAGTTCCTGCTGAACCGCCTTTTCATGCACCGCCAGGTGCCTGAGCGCGCGCATGGAATTGACGAATGCCAGTATTAGCCGCTGCATGGTTTGCTCCCGTCCGTCCGTAACGGCAGCTATAAAGCCAGATCGGGCGGCGTCAATCCTTCACGCGTTCCCGGCCCCTCAGTCGCCTGCCACGACGATACCGCCGCCGCTCGCCACATATTTCGGCAGATCGTCGCCGATTTCGTAATAGTCGCCCTTGTCGCCGACGAAAATGTGCACTTCGCCCTTGAGACTGGTCGGCTTATCGAACGATCCGGCCATCACCGAGATGTAGTCGAGATCATGGTGTTTCCAGAACATCACCGATCCGCAATTGCGGCAGAAACCGCGCGCCGCATATTCGCTGGCGGCATACCATTTGATGTTTTCCTCACCGGTGATGGTGATGGCATCCTTCTGGACATTCGTCGCCGCATAGAAATGGCCGGATTGCTTGCGGCACTGCGAGCAATGGCAATAGACGATCCCGCGCAGCTTGCCATGCGCCTTGAAGCGGATGCCTCCACACAGACACGATCCACTATGCAATTCCGACATCGGACGGACTCCTGTTCAAGACAGCAAAGACTAGGCTTGCGCCAGCGCCCTGCCTTGCGCGATCACGCCTTTGTCGACCGCGTCAGCGACACACGCAAAAGCGCGGCACCGACAACGGCGGAAAGCAGTGATCCAAGCAGAACGCCGAGCTTCGTTTCATCCTGCAACAATGGCGAATTTGCGTAGGCGAGAAGGCCAATGAACAGGCTCATGGTAAAGCCGATGCCGCACAGCATCGAAACCCCATAGATCTGGAACCAGCTTGCTCCCGCCGGGCGTTCCGCCAGCCGCAACTTTATCGCCAGCAGCGCAAAGGCAAACACGCCGATCTGCTTGCCGACGAACAGGCCGGCCGCCACGCCAAGGGGGACGGGATCGGCAAGGTTGGACAGCGAGACGCCACTGAAGGACACACCCGCATTGGCAAAACCGAAGATCGGCACGATGGCAAAGCCGACCCAGGGCTGGATGGCGTGCTCCAGCTTGAGCAGCGGCGATTCGGTTGCCCCCTGCCCGTCCTTGGCCCCGCGCATGGGAATGGTTAGCGCCAGGAGGACACCGGCCACCGTGGCATGCACACCCGATTTGAGCACAAGAATCCACAGAATGACGCCGAGGACGAGATAGGCCCAGAGCCGCACCATGCCGAGACGGTTCATGGCCATCAGGATGACGAAAACACCGGCGGCACCGGCAACGGCGGGAATATTCAGCCCGTCCGAATAGAACAGCGCGATGATGAGAACCGCACCCAGATCGTCGATAATGGCAAGCGCCGTCAGGAAAACCTTCAGGGACAAAGGCACGCGCGAACCAAGCAGGGACAAAACACCGAGCGAGAAGGCGATATCCGTTGCCGATGGAATGGCCCAGCCCCGCGCCGTTTCGGTGCCGGCATTGAAGGCAAGGAAGATGGCCGCCGGAACGACCATGCCGCCGACCGCAGCGAAGCCCGGCAATGCGCGCCGTGACCAGCTGGACAACTGGCCGCTGATCATTTCACGTTTGATTTCCAGCCCGACCAGCAGGAAGAAGATCGCCATCAGCGCATCATTCACCCAGTGAAGAATACTCAGGCCGCCGACATAGGTCTTCAGAAGGCCGAAATAACCGTCACTGAGCGGTGAATTGGCAATGATCAGCGCCAGCGCGGCCACCACCATCAGGATGATGCCACCGGAGGCTTCGCTCTCGATGAAGGAACGGAAAGACGCTGTCAGGCGGATTCGGCGCGAAGGTTTTGTTGTCATGGAACCTTGATAGAATCCAAAGACATAAATTTCCAGCCAAAACGGTCCGATGTTCTGACAGATGCGTGATCAGGCCAAAGTTGTTGTCCGTCCGCTTCACAAAAACAAAGGGCGGCCTCGGAAAGACCGCCCTTTTATTCAGATAATATTATGCAAAGCGATCAGCCGTTGACAGCGATCTTCTGCGGGTGCGCATTGCGCTCCTTCTTGAGCAGTTCTGCGACGAGGAACGCCAGCTCCAGCGCCTGGTCGGCATTGAGGCGCGGATCGCAATGGGTGTGGTAACGATCCGACAGGTCTTCCGCCGAAATCGCCCGTGCACCGCCCGTGCATTCCGTGACGTTCTTGCCGGTCATTTCGATGTGGATGCCACCGGGATAGGTGCCTTCCGCATGATGAACGGCAAAGAAGCCTTCGACTTCCTTCAGGATACGGTCGAAAGGCCGTGTCTTGTAGCCATTGGCCGTGATCGTGTTGCCGTGCATCGGGTCACAGGACCAGACCACATCGCGGCCTTCCTTCTGCACGGCGCGGATCAGCTTGGGCAGATGGTCGCCCACCTTGTCATGGCCGAAACGGGCGATGAGGGTCAGACGGCCGGGCTCGTTCTCCGGATTAAGGAGATCGATCAGCCTGATCAGACCGTCGGGCTCCAGCGAAGGGCCGCACTTGAGGCCAAGCGGGTTCTTGATGCCACGGCAGTATTCCACATGGGCATGGTCCGGCTGGCGCGTACGATCGCCGATCCAGATCATGTGGCCCGACGTGCCATACCAGTCACCGGAAGTGGAATCCACGCGGGTCAAAGCTTCCTCATAGCCAAGCAGCAAAGCCTCATGGCTGGTGTAGAAATCCGTCTCGCGCAGCGTGTGGTTGGTTTCCGACGTGATGCCGACGGCACGCATGAAGTCCATCGTATCGGAAATCGTGCGGGCGAGTGACTCATAGCGCTCGCCCTGCGGGCTGTCCGAAACGAAACCGAGCATCCACTGGTGCACGTTCTCGAGGTTGGCATAGCCACCCTGGGCGAAAGCGCGCAGAAGGTTCAGCGTTGCCGCCGACTGGCGATAGACCATTTCCTGGCGGTTCGGATCGGGAATGCGGGCAGCCTCGGTGAACTCCATGCCATTGATGATGTCACCGCGGTAGACCGGCAGTTCGATACCATCCTTGGTTTCCGTATCGGCAGAGCGCGGCTTGGCGAACTGACCGGCAATGCGGCCGATTTTCACGACCGGCTGCGATGCGCCGAACGTCAGGACAACCGCCATCTGCAGGAACACGCGGAAAAAGTCGCGGATATTGTCCGCGCCATGCTCGGCAAAGCTTTCGGCACAGTCGCCGCCCTGCAACAGAAAACCCTGCCCTTTGGACACGGCTGCGAGCTGGCGCTTCAGCTTTCGCGCCTCACCTGCAAAAACCAGCGGCGGATAGGTACGAAGACGGCCCTCGACATCGCTCACAGCCTGAGCGTCCGGATAAAAAGGCGCCTGCTTGATTGGCTTGCCTCTCCAGGAAGTCGGTGTCCAGTTCTTCGTCATTATTGCACCTGTTTTCTATTGTCCGCACTGGGTAGCGGTGGTTTGCGTTTTCCGGTTGCTCCGGAAGGCGCTCATATAGTGGAAATATCCTTATTATACCAGTCCCGTTAAGGTTTGTGGCGGAAACACGAAATCGAGATTGTCGCAGGCGGCATTTTGATTTACGTTGACGTTAAAGTCAAAGTTGGAGCGGCCGATGCGCGACATTGCTTTTGAAGCCTCTGATGGCTTTCCCCTGCATGGCACCATGTTTGACGGAAAAGGCACCGGGCCGGCGGTCCTGATCTCCTCCGCGGCCGCCGTTCCCAACACATTCTACCGGCACTTTGCCCGTCAGCTGCTCGATTGCGGTGCCTCCACAGTACTCACCTACGATTATCGCGGCGTCGCGAAATCCGGAACGCCGAAGGGATGGACCACACGCCTCGGCATGAAAGACTGGGGCGTGCTCGATTTTCCCGCGGCAATCGATGTTCTCAGGCGCGCAGCCGGCGACAGGCCGCTGGTGGGCATCGGCCATTCCTATGGCGGCCTGGCGCTTGGCCTCAGCAACCGGTCTTCCGACTTTGCCCGCTATACATCGCTCGCCTCGCTCTCCGGCTATTACCGCAACACGGCCGAACCGTTTTCCGTCTTTGCCAAGATGAACTTCCTCGCCCTGCCCCTGGCGCTCTCGCTCGGGCGCGTGCCCAAATGGAGCGGTATCGGCGAGGAACTGCCCGGCAGTGTCTTCCAGGACTGGGCACGCTGGTGCCGCAATCCCAATTTCCTTTTCGGCGACGCCAAAACACCGGAGTCGAAGCATTTTCAGTCGGTGCGCACGCCCCTCCTCGCCGTCGGATTGACCGACGATCCCTGGGGAACGCCGAAGGCTATCGATCACCTTTTGACCCACTACGGCAATGCGCCGACAAACCAGCTGTGGCTATCCCCGCAACAATCGACCGGCGGCGCAATCGGCCACCTCGGCTTCTTCCGCAAACACCATACGGCCACGCTGTGGCCGCCCGTCATCGACTGGCTGCTGCACGGGAAAGTGCCGCTGGGAGCAACGCACCGCGCCGAACAACGCGTTGCCTAAAAGAACGGGTGTGATTGTTCAGGCGTAGGGCGTGCCCGCCATCGCGGCTTTCAGGCCGAGGGTTCCCTGGTCGACAAGCCCGAGGAAGACGGCTGTCGCTTCCCGCGCATCCTGTTTCAGCTGAAAGGAGCGGTGCGCCTGGACGAAAGCCGTGGTCCATGTCGCCAGAAGCAGCCCGGCGGCCAGATGGGCATCGGAATCGTCTGGTTCCCGCCCCGCGCCCTCAGTCAGGGCCAGGCTGACGGCCTGCGCAAGCTCGTCGCGGATCGCTCTCGCCCGGGCCTTCAGGGTTTCACTGCCCTCGATCGTCGCCATGAAGGCCTGGCTCCTGACCGAAAACCTGAGATAAGGAACGTCCTCCGCAGCCAGCCGATGGGCCAGCAGACGCAATGTCTCGATCGGGGTGACGCCTGGCTCGCGCCGCTGCAAAACGTCGCGCAGCATCTCGCGCCCCTCTTCCTCGCGATCGAAGAACATGTCCTCCTTGCGGGGAAAGTGATTGAACACCGTCATCCGCCCGACATCGGCAGCGGACGCAATCTCGTCCACCGTCACATGATCGAAGCCACGCTGCATGAAAAGCCGGGTGGCAGCGATGGAAATGCTTTGCCGGGTGGCGAGGCGCTTACGGGATCGGCGGTCGGATGGCACTGTCATGTCATCGCTGATAGCACGATTTATATACTGAGTACAATTTTGCATTGACACGAAGTGCCGGATAATCCATATAAGTGTACTGAGTACATATTGGGATCAGGTATATGAGAAATGACATTGATATCGTGATCGTGGGCGCCGGCCCCGTCGGGCTCCTCACCGCCATTGAACTGACTTTGGGCGGTGCGCGCGTTCTCGTGCTGGAGCGCCTCGCCACGCCGAGCCTGGAAATGAAGGCCGGCGGGCTCGGGCCGTTGGGGCTTGAGGCGTTGCAGCGGCGCGGCATGACGGCCGCCATCGCCGCCGCTGAGGCGAGCAGTTTCGCAGCGATGGCGCAGTCCGGGCGGGACCCGCGGGCCAAAGGATCGAAATACAGCGGCCATTTCGCCGGCCTCTCCCTGATCCGGAAGGATGCGCAGAAAGAGCCGGAACGGCGCGCCCGCCCCGTGGACCAGCAGGCCCTCGAAGCCATGCTGGCCGACCGCGCGCACGCGCTTGGAATCGATATCCGCCGCGGCTGCGATGTCACCGGCTTCACCTCGCAGACCGACGGCGTTGACGTGGAATGGACATCTCCCGCAGGCACGGATCGTGTTGGCTGCGCCTATCTCGTCGGTTGCGACGGGGGACGCAGTTCGATCCGCAAGATGGCCGGTTTCGATTTCCCCGGCACGCCGCCCTCGTCCACCTTTTATCAGGCTGTTGCCGAAATCGATCATCCCGACCGCCTGGCACCGATGGGTTGGCGGCGCACATCGGGCGGCATCTTCTCCTACGGGCCTTTCCCCGGCCGGCTGGTGATGATCGAATTCACCGGCACGCCGCAGGACCGGCAGGCGCCGGTCACGCGGGAGGAGATCGAAGCGGTCCTGCGCCGTGTCAGCGGTGCCGATGTCCGCGTCAAGGCGCTCGAAACCGGCAGCCGGTGGACTGACAACACACGACTTGTCGACACCTACCGCCAAGGCCGGGTGCTGCTGGCCGGCGATGCGGCGCATATCCATACACCGTTCGGCGGTCAGGGCCTCAGTCTCGGGCTCGTGGATGCCGCAAATCTCGGCTGGAAGCTCGCCGCCGTCATGCGCGGCGAGATGCCCGAAACCCTGCTCGATACCTATACGGACGAGCGGCGCCCCGTTGCCGAAGCCGTTCTGGCAAACACGCTTGCTCAGATGGCCATCATGCGGCCCGATCCGCAGGCGGGCGCGATGCGCGATATCATCGTCAACCTCATGCAGTTCGATGACGTCAACCGGTTCATCGGCGAGATGATGAGCGGTTTCTCCATCCGTTACGATCTCGGCTCGGAACGGGACGAGGTTGGCCGTCTGACGGGCGATCGGCCGGTCAGCCCCGGCGATGCCGGGACCTCGCTCTACGATCTGATGCAGGATGGCATGGGCGTTCTTCTCGATGCCTCCGCCGGGGGGAAGGCTTCCAGCTTCGTTGCCGCCCGCACAGGAAGGGTGCGGTGCATCGCCGTCGATGCAGGACCTTCCCTGCTGATCCGTCCGGACGCCTGCATTGCCTGGGCGGGTGACGACGACAGCACGGACGGTTTGGAGCAGGCACTCCGACGCTGGTTCGCGCCATCGCTACCGTGATCCCGCCCGGGTCGAGCCTTTACCGGAGCAAGGCTCCGGTATCAGTCGATACGCGCGCCGTCGACGATCCGGTATGTCGGCTTGTACATCGTCACCAGTTCCTCGGCGGCAGTCGGATGCACAGCCATCGTCCTGTCGAAATCTTCCTTGGTGCATCCGGCCTTCATGGGAATGGCCAGGAGCTGTGCCATTTCGCCCGCATCGGGCCCAAGAATGTGCGCGCCGACAACTTTCCGGCTGTCTGCATCGACAATCAGCTTCATCAGCATCTTTTCCGTGCTGCCGGACAGTGTATTGCGCATCGGGCGGAACACCGCCCGGTACACCTCGACCGCTTTGAATGTGCGCGCCGCGTCCTGCTCGGTCAGGCCGACAGTACCGATCTCCGGCTGCGAAAACACCGCCGTCGCGATCAGCGCGTGGTCCGGCTTCGTCGGATTGTTCTTGAAGGCGGTCTCAAGGAAGCACATGGCTTCGTGAATGGCGACAGGCGTCAATTGCACCCGGTTGGTGACATCGCCGACCGCCCAGATGTTTTCCCTGCTCGTGCGGGAATAGCCATCCACCTTGATCGCCCCCGTCTCATCCACGGCAACACCGGCCGCTTCGAGACCGAGCGATGTCGTGTTCGGCACGCGGCCGATGGCCAGCATCACCTGATCGGCAACAATCGCATCGCCGCCGGACAGATGCACCAGTTTGCGGCCATCATCCTGGCGTTCGACCCTGGTGATGATTTCCGTGCAACGGACATGAATGCCCTTTTCCGCCATGGCCGCATGCAGCATGTGGCGTAGATCCTGATCGAAGCGCGACAATATCTCCTTGCCGCGATAGACAAGCGTGGTGTCGACGCCAAGGCCATGGAAAATATTGGCAAATTCCACCGCGATATAGCCGCCGCCTTCGATGACAATGGCTTTCGGCAGCGTATCCAGATGAAACGCTTCATTCGAGCTGATGCAGAATTCATTGCCCGGCAGCGAGGGGTGCGGACTTGGGTGACCGCCGACGGCGATCAGGATCTGGTCAGCGGTCACCCGCTTGCCGGTCTTGAGGATTTCAATCGTGTGATCGTCGATCAGCATGGCGCGGCTCTCGAAAATCTCCACGTCGGAGTTTTCCAGCCCCTTGCGATAAAGCCCTTCGAGACGGGCGATTTCGCGGTCCTTGTTGGCGATCAGCGTCGGCCAGTCAAAGGTGCTCTTGCCAACGGTCCAGCCATAGCCCGCCGCCGCATCGAAATGTTCCTGGAATTGCGAGGCATAGACGAAGAGCTTTTTGGGCACGCAGCCGCGAATGACGCATGTGCCGCCCATGCGGTATTCCTCCGCCAGCCCGACCCGCTTGCCCATGGCACCCGCCAGGCGTCCCGCGCGCACGCCGCCCGAGCCGCCGCCGATGACAAAGAGGTCATAGTCATAGGTCGCCATTTGCACACACTCCGAATCTGTTCCGCTGCTGATCACTTTATATGGGTTTATAGCGCCGCTTTAAAAGAACAAAGCCCGGCTTGGACACCGGGCTTTGCAAACAGTCAGGAAGCGGAAAGGATCAAGGCTTCGGCTTGGCAGGCGCTGCCGGCTTGGCCGGGGCCTTTGCCGGGGCTTTGGCAGGCGCTTCCGGCGCGGCCGGTGTTTCAGGCGCGGGAGCCGGCGTTACCGGTGCTGTCGCCGCGGCGGCCGCAACGACCTTTTCGGCCACAGCCTGCGCAAGATCGCGGGCAATACCGGCGCGCCAGATGCTGGCGGCCTTCAACACTTCGCGCATTGCGATTGGGTCTTCAGACAGGAATTTCTTGCCTGCAGGAGAGTTGTAAAAGCCGGTGATGGCGTTCAGCTCTTCTTCCGAAAACGACACGGCATAAGCACGGGCAGCTTCGTTTTCGAGATCCGCGCGACGCGCCGCCAGGGCCAATGCCTGCTCGTCCACGGTGGAACTGATGATGGACTCAAGATTGGGATCTTTATCGATCAGCTGAACTTTCAAGTTCTGTGCCGCGTCTGGCAAAATCCCGTCAAACATATCCGTCTTCTTCATCGCTGCAATTGCAGCGCGTGCGGCAGCAAGATGCGATGCGGTGATTTCCTGCGCCTGCGCGGTACAAAGACTGCCCAGCATGATCGCGATAGACAGAGGTGCAATCAAACGGCGAAAGCCAGTTGCTCGGTTCATGGATTTATTGCTCCGTTTTTCTCAAGACTTTGCCTGTCAAGGCTGTGTTCGTGTTCGTATGCCGTCAGCACCGGCCAGAATAGCCACGCGCGCCAGCCCTAGAAATAGTCCATGCTCCACAACGCCCGGTATGGCGTGCAGAGCGTTTGATAACGCTCTTGTATCCGGAATGCGGCCAAAAGATGCATCCAGGATCAAATGCCCGCCGTCTGTAACAAATGCTTCGCCTCCCGTCATCCTCAATGTAACGGAACCGGACAGATCAAGCGCTGCAGCAGCTTTTTCGATGGCGATTTGCGTTGCCGCAAGGCCAAAACGGTTCACTTCAATCGGCAACGGGAACCTGCCGAGCACCTCGACATTTTTCGACTCATCCGCAATCACCAGCATTTGCGCCGACGCGGCAGCCACGATCTTTTCACGCAGCAGTGCGCCGCCGCCGCCCTTGATCAAGGCGAGTTCCGGGCCGATCTCGTCGGCGCCGTCAATGGTCAGGTCCAGCTCCGGCGTTTCCTCCAGCGTGGTCAGCCTGACGCCAAGCTCCCGGCACAGCGCCGCCGTGCGTTCCGACGTCGGCACACCGATGACATCAAGGCCCGCGGCGACCTTTTCCGCCAGAAGGCGCACAAATTCTTCGGCCGTGGAGCCGGTGCCGATACCCAGGCGCATGCCATCTTTGACATAGGTCAGCGCTTCGGCAGCCGCCTTGATCTTCAGTGTCCTGGCATCCATCCTTGGCGCCCTCTCCCTGCTTTGACTTGACACTAGTGGTCCTATTCTGACATTCGCATATGGCGCGTGATGTCAAATGGGATGCGAATGTCACATTCGTTCCACTTGGCTCCCTAACACGTCAGACAGACGGGTCAAGGCTCGATACATGATTTCGCCCTATACATAAGCGGATCGTACCACGCCTGAAATGCATAAATCGCGGAACTCCTCATCCGAACCTTAAAATCGCAGGTGCACAGAATGTCCAAACCTATTGTTGTTTTCGATCTCGATGGCACCCTGGTCGATACTGCCCCGGACTTGCTCGACAGTCTCAACCACTGCCTCGAAGCGGCCGGCATGCAGAAAGTAGACCCGGTTGCGCTGCGCCGTTATGTCGGGCAAGGCGGCCGCGTGATGATCGAACGGGCGTTCGAGGCACAGCAGAAAATTCTCAGCCCGGAACAACTCGACTGGCTGGTCGGTCTTTTCCTCGAGCACTACGGCAAGAACATGCCCGGCCATTCCGCGCTTTACGACGGCGTGGAAGATGTGATGAACAATCTTGCCAAGGCCGGCTACCTCCTTGCCGTGTGCACGAACAAGTTCGAGGGCCTGTCCGTCAGCCTGCTGACGGCGCTCGGCCAGCAGCAGCGCTTTGCCGCCATATGCGGATCCGATACGTTCGCGTTCCGCAAACCCGATCCCCGCCACCTCTTCGAGACCATCGCCAAGGCGGGCGGCGACCGCGACCGCGCCCTGATGATCGGCGACAGCCGGACGGACATCGACACGGCCAAAGCCGCGGGCATTCCCGTGATTGCGGTGGATTTCGGCTATTCCGACCTGCACGTGTCGAGCTACGAACCAAGCAAGGTCATTTCACACTATCGTGAATTGAACCTCGACCTCGCGGAACGTCTGATCAACGCGGTCAATGCCTGATTTGGCTTGAATCGGAAAGGCTTAGCTTTCCCGACGGCAAGTGCCTGAAGATCCGGGATGGAACAAAGTCTGCAATCATGCGTTGCATATTTTGATCGATACCACGCCCATGGGTGTAGTATCCGCAGCCTATTCGCGCATTCATGACAACGAAGATGTGCATCTTCGGGATTTCAGGAGGAAATATGAGAAAGCTTGTTTCGTTGTTCACTGCGGCCGTCATGTCGATCGGCATGGTTTCCGCAAGCTCCGTGGCCAGTTATTCCGCCCCGATGGTGCCCTTGTCCATCGAAGGCTCGAATCCCGTCAAGCAAGTCCGGGATCACGGCAACTGGAGGATGCGCCATGGCTGGCGCGGCGGCGGTCATTGGCGCGGCAATCGCGGCTGGCACGGTAATCGCGGCTGGCATGGCGACCGGGGATACCGCGGCGACCGCTACTGGTACAGAGGCCATCGCGGATATCGCGACTACCGTCCCGGCTATCGGTACTATAACGGCGCATGGTTCCCGCTGGCTGCCTTTGCGGGCGGTGTAATCATCGGCAACGCCATCAACAATGACCGCATTGTCAGACGCGGCTCAAGCTATCACACACGCTGGTGCTACAATCGCTACCGGTCGTACCGGGCGTATGACAATACATACCAGCCCAACAATGGCCCGCGCCGCCAGTGCGTTTCGCCATAAGGCGGAACAGAACGCGCTTGATTCATGCCCCCAGTCACCGCTGTGACCGGGGTCGTACCGATGCGTTGACGCCTATGCTTTAGACGGAAGTAGCAGCCAATTTGCCTCAAATTCGCAACCATTGCCCATTTTTTGGGCGATTATCCGCGTTGCAGCGTAAATAGCGGAATGTGCTTGCATTTTTTTCCCAACGCGCTTGAATGATCGTGTGTGAAGGGGATTATGAGTGAAGCCATTTGATGAGATGATCAAAACCGGCGGTCAGGTACGCCCGCCATATGAACAACTGCAATGCTGGCTTAATACCCAGAACCCGGAAAGGTTTGCGCAGAAGGCGCGCGATGCAGAAAATGTCTTCCGCAAAACCGGGATCACCTTCGCCGTCTACGGCGATGAGGAAGCGGCAGAACGCCTGATCCCCTTCGATATCATCCCGCGCATCATCACCGGCAATGAATGGCGGCGCCTGTCGCAGGGCATCGAACAGCGTGTGATGGCCCTCAACGCCTTTCTCGATGACATCTACCACCGCCAGGAAATCATCCGCGCGGGCCGCATCCCGCGGGAATTGTTCACCCACAACGATGCCTTCCTGCCGGAGATGGTTGGCTTCCGCCCGCCCGGCAATGTCTATACCCACATTATCGGCGTCGACATCGTCCGGACCGAAGAAAACCAGTTCTACGTTCTCGAAGACAATGCCCGCACGCCATCCGGCGTTTCCTACATGCTGGAAAACCGCGAAACGATGATGCAGCTGTTTCCGGAGCTGTTCCAGCAGATCAAGGTACGACCCGTCGAAACCTACCCCAAGCAGTTGCGCCAGTCCCTGGCGGCCGTCGCGCCGCCCGGCTGCAACGGCACGCCGACCATCGCCGTCCTGACCCCCGGCATCTACAATTCAGCCTATTTCGAACACGCCTTCCTGGCCGACCAGATGGGTGTCGAGCTCGTCGAGGGCAGCGATCTCAAGATCGAGAACGGCAAGGTGGTGATGCGGACCACGGAAGGCAACCGCGCCATCGACGTGCTGTACCGGCGTGTCGACGACTCCTTCCTCGATCCCCTCACCTTCCGCCGCGATTCCGCGCTCGGCGTTGCCGGCATCATGGATGTCTACCGCTCCGGCAACATCACCATCGCCAATGCCCCCGGCACAGGCATCGCCGACGACAAGGCGCTCTATTCCTATATGCCGGAGATCGTCGAGTTCTATACCGGACGCAAGGCAATCCTCGAGAATGTGCCGACGCACCGCTGTTCCGAACCGGACACGCTGAAATATGTCCTGGAAAACCTTGCCGATCTTGTCGTCAAGGAGGTTCACGGCTCCGGCGGCTACGGCATGCTGGTCGGACCGGCGGCCACCAAGCAGGAACGCGAGGATTTCGCGCTGAAACTCAAGGCCAATCCGAAAAACTACATCGCCCAGCCGACGCTCGCCCTGTCGACGACGCCGATCATGACGGAAAAGGGTCTGGCGCCGCGCCATGTCGATCTGCGCCCCTTCGTTCTCGTATCCGACCGCATCCGCATCACGCCGGGCGGCCTGACCCGCGTGGCGCTGAAGGAAGGCTCGCTCGTTGTCAATTCCAGCCAGGGAGGCGGGACAAAGGACACCTGGGTTCTCGACGACTGACCACTCTGAATGGGGAATGAGGGCTGCCACAGACGGCCCCATCAAGAAATAAAAGAGGGATACAACCAAAACATGCTTCTTGGTCGCACCGCGAATGGTCTCTACTGGATGTTCCGCTATATCGAGCGGGCAGAGAATATGGCACGCCTGATCGATGCCGGTTTGCGGATGGCTTTGACGAAAACCTCCGATGCGCCGGAGGAATGGTCCTCCGTGCTGATGAGCGCCGGGGTGAAAATCGGCTACGACGCGAAATACGGCGAATACAACGCCAGCCTGGTCTCGGATTTTCTGCTGCGCGACCTCGGCAATCCGTCGAGCGTGATGTCCTGCATCGAAACAGCCCGCTCCAATGCCCGCATGGTGCGCACAGCCCTTACCCGCGAAGCCTGGGAAAGCGTCAATGAAACCTGGATGATCCTCAAATCGACGCTTGCCGCGGCGGTTCCTGAAACGGATCTTCCGCGCGTCCTCGACCAGATCAAGCGTGAAACCGCCATCATCCGCGGTGCCTTCCACGGCACGATGCTGCGCAACGAGATTTTCAATTTCGCCCGCATCGGCACGTTCATCGAACGGGCCGACAACACGGCGCGCATTCTCGACGTGAAATATTACGTGCTGCTGCCGTCGATTTCCTATGTCGGCACGACACTCGACAATTTTCAGTGGGAGTCGATCCTGCGCTCGGTCTCGGCCCACCGCTCCTATCGCTGGGTCTACGATGTCGAATACAATCCGGTGAACATCGCCGATTACCTGATCCTCAATTCGCGCATGCCGCGGTCGCTGAACTTCTGTTACTCGAATATCGTCGACAATCTCACGTTTCTCGCCAATGATTACGGCAAGCGGCACGAGTGCCACGACATGGCGGAAAGCATCATGACACGGCTCGAAAACAACGACATCCGCACCATCTTCGACAACGGCCTGCATGAGTTTCTCAGTGACCTGATCTATCAGACATACGGCCTGGGCAGCAAAATTGCCGAAGCCTACAATTTCGATTGAACGCCATGCTCCTGACCATCAAACACACCTCGCGCTACCAGTATGATTTCCCGGTGCAGTATGCTGTCCAGCGTTTGCGCCTGCATCCCTCGAGCTCGCCCGGCCAGAAGGTCATCGACTGGGCCGTGACGGTTCACGGCGCCGAGCAGGAGGCGAATTACCGCGACGGGTACGGCAACCGGACGCAGCTCGTGCGGCTTAACCGCGATGCAAAGGAACTGGTCATCGAGGCCGCGGGCCAGGTGGAGACGGAAGACCGCTCCGGCGTGCTCGGCAAGGTCTATAATTTCATGCCGATCTGGCTCTATGAGCGCGAAACCGCACTGACGAAGCCGGGGGATGCCGTCCGCCAGCTTGCAGCCAGCCTGAAAGTCAAGGACGACAAGCTGGCGCTCATGCATGAATTGATGGACACGCTGCACAGTGCCGTCGCCTATACGCCGGGCACCACCGACATCGCCACGACGGCCGAAGAGGCGCTGACACTGGGAACGGGTGTCTGCCAGGACCACACCCATGTTTTCCTCGCCGTCGCCCGTGTCCTGAAAATTCCTGCCCGCTATGTCTCGGGCTATCTCATGATGCTCGATAGCATCGAACAGACCGCCACCCATGCCTGGGCGGAAGCCCATATTGACGGGCTCGGCTGGGTCGGCTTCGATGCCGCCAACAACATCTGCCCGAACGAGCATTATGTGCGCATCGCCTGCGGCCTCGACTACAATGAAGCGTCGCCCATTTCCGGCATGCGCTTCGGCCCGGGCATGGAATCGCTTGCCGTGGACCTCAATGTAGAGCAGTAATCGCCGGGATTTTTTAAATTCGGGATTCGCTATGACCTATTGCGTCGGGCTTAAATTGGATCGTGGTCTTGTGTTCATGTCGGACACCAGAACAAATGCCGGCGTCGACAACATCTCCACGTTCAAGAAGATGTACACATGGGCGAAGCCCGGTGACCGTGTCATCACGCTTCTGTCGGCAGGCAATCTTGCCACGACGCAGACCGTCATCAGCATTCTCAACGAACGCACCAAGATTCCGTCCGAGCGGGCACCGTCGATCTTCGACATGCCCTCGATGTTCCAGACGGCGAAGCTGGTGGGCGATACGATCAAGAATGTGATCCACGACGTGGATTCCAATGGCCAGCGCGCCGATTCCTTCGGCGCTTCGATCATTCTGGGCGGACAGATCAAGGGCGGCGAGCCCCGCCTGTTCCTGATCTACCCCGAAGGCAACTTCATTGAATCCTCACCCGACACGCCGTTCTTCCAGATCGGCGAGCACAAATACGGCAAGCCGATCATCGTGCGTTCCTACGATCCGGCCATGACGTTCGAGGAAGCAACCAAACTGCTGCTGGTGTCCTTCGATTCCACCCTGAAATCCAACCTGTCGGTCGGCCTGCCCCTGGACATGCAGTTTTACGCGGCGGACAGCCTCAAACTGGGCTTCGAAAAGCGCATCGAGCGCAACGATCCCTATTACGAGGCCATTTCCGACGGCTGGTCGCAGGCTCTCAAACTGGCGTTCCAGAGCCTGCCGACATTCAAGATCGATTAGCTGCAAAACCTCGGATGCGTGGTTCGACAAGCTCACCATGAGGGAGGGTGAGGATTGCAGGGTGTTATATTCTGCAACGCTTACATTTGGCCTTGCAGCCAAACCACATCCCTCATGGTGAGCCTGTCGAACCACGCATGACGGGTTTTGCAGCCAATCTATTCACAAAACCCAAACCGTCGCCGCAAACTCGCGCCCTAACCCCTTCCGCCCGCTTCACTTTCCCACTATGGTCCGCGATGAGACCGGTCGAAACGGGCCGGTCTTGGGGCTTGATAACCCCTCGAGGGCGGCGTTGTGCTGCCGTAAAATGCACTTCCCGGTCTTATGGTCGGGGAGGCCTTCGCGTATGTTCAGGGGGCAACCCTAAAGGCGAAAGCGCTCTCCCTCGAGAGTTATCAACTCCCCGGTCACCAGAGGATAACCCTCGGGTGACCACTTTCCTCGTGTGAAAGGGAGTGAACATGGACAACTACAATTTCTGGCAGGATTTGTTCGATACGTACCAGTCGCTATCCGACTGGCTCAAAGTTCTATGGCTGATCGTCCCACCGGCCTTCGTGCTGGGGCTGGTGGCCGCCTGACGCTGCGGTTTCTGTTGTTGCAATATGTTCAAGAGCTCAATCCAATGGCAGAATTTATCCAGCGGCCCCCTCGCTCAAGATGTCAAGATAAGCGCCATAGGCAAACACGCGACCACGTTTGCGTCCTGTGATTTCCTTGACGATCCCAAGCGATTGAAGCTGCGCCAAGGCCGCATTGACGGTTGGCATTGTTAATCCGGTCTTTTCCGTCACTGAAACCGCAGTCAGGTACGGGCGAGTTCGCATCAGGTCGTGGACCTGCAGGACAGACGCTGTGCGGTCAGCTTCCGCGACAATGCGCCCGCGATCCGCCGCAAGGAGAACGGTGATCCGATTTGCCGTGTCAAAAGCCTGGTTGGCGGTTTCGGCAATGCCATCAAGGAAGAACTCCAGCCAGGCTTCCCATGCTCCGCGCTCACGCACTTCCTGCAAGAGACGGTAGTAATCGGCGCGTTGCGCCTTGAAATGAAGCGAAAGATAGAGCAGCGGCTGGCGCAGGACGCCTTCAGCACAGAGGAAAAGCGTGATCAGCAGGCGGCCAAGCCTGCCGTTGCCATCCAGAAAGGGATGGATCGTTTCGAACTGAACATGCAGCAGACCGGCCTTGATGAGCGGCGGAATTCCCGGTGTCTCTGCATGGACGAAGCGCTCCCAATCGCCGAGGCAGTTCATGACCTCGTTGGGCGGCGGGGGAACAAACATCGCATTGCCGGGACGCGTGCCGCCGATCCAGTTTTGCGAGGTACGGAACGCGCCGGGATTTTGCGCCGCCCCACGCCCGTTGTCGAGGAGCCTGCCATGCATCTCGCGGATCAGGCGCAGGGAAATCGGCAACTCAGCCATGCGCTCCAGTCCGTACATCATCGCATCGACATAGTTCGAGACTTCGCGGACATCGTCCAGCGGCTTCCCGGTCGCTGCCTCCGTCTCGAATCGCAGGAGGTCGGACAGGGTCGATTGCGTTCCCTCGATCTGCGAAGACAGAACAGCTTCCTTGCGCACGTACATATAAAGGAAGAGTTCCTTGTTCGGCAGAAGGATGGATACGCCGTCAAGCCGCCCAAGTGCACGTTCCGCCGCACTCAAACGGGTCAGCAGGTGGGAGATATCGACAGGCGGTTCCGGCGGCAGAGGTGGCGGAACGAAGTCCCTGACGCGCTCACCGGCAACAGCCGTTTCGACAAATCTGCCAAGGCGTCCGTTAAGCGTGGAAGTATGGGGCACGGCCTGGCTCCAAATGCTAAATGTATGAGATTTAAATAGCACGATCCATTAATAAAGAAAATTGCATTTTTGTTTATTAGTGACGGCGGCTAATTAAGAAAGGCGCCCATGCTGACGATCATCATGGGCCGCGGTCGCAGCTCGCAGCCTTTATTGTCGCTTACAACTTCGCCCGCAAACCGGTAACCTACAGCTTTGCCGTCGTCTGCGGAACGTCCGCCTGGCGCACCGCCGTCGTCTTGACGATGGCCTTTTCCATGTAGAGATCGCGCTGATAGACGTCGTCGAAATACTGGATGGCGCCGGTCCTGGCGTCCGGCCACGCGGTGAAATACGAGACGTAAACCGGCAGCGGGTCCTTGACCCGGACGCTGCGCTCGTTCTTGCCGAAATACTGGTTCAGCTCCTCGACCGGCACCCCGAGCACGGCCGCAGCCATGTCGCGCGGACGTTCCAGACGGATGCAGCCGTGGCTGAGCGCCCGCATATCCCGTTTGAAGTAGGACTTTGCCGGCGTGTCGTGCATGTAGATGTCATGGCTGTTGGGGAACAGGATCTTCAGCTCGCCCAGCGCATTGTCGAGGCTCGGCTTCTGGCGGATGCCGACACCGCCGCCGCTGGATGCGACCTGCGCCCAGTCCACCGCGCTTGACGGAATGACACGGCCGGACTTGTCATAGACCTCGTAACCGCTGTTCTCGAGATAAGAGGGGTTATTGAGAATTTTCGGCATCATCTCATTGAGAATGATCGACCGCGGCACGCCCCAGGACGGGTTGAACACCACGGTCTGGATCGTGTTGTCGAAAAAGTAGGTCTGGTTGGTCGGCGAACCGACCACGATGTTCATCGCCAGCTTTTCCGCGTTGTCGTCAAAATACTGCGCGCGATAGGCGGGCTGGTTGATGAAGACGTAGCGCTTGCCGAAATCATGCGGCAGCCAGCGCAGGCGCTCCATGGAATAGAGAATGCGGTCGCGCTTGGAACTGTTGGTCTCGCCCTGCAGCGAACTGATGGTGCCGCGCCCGATCACGCCATCGGGCTTCTTGCCCTGGCTGGTCTGGAAATCCTTGATCGCCTCGACCAGACTCGGGTCGTAAACCGTCGCATTCTCATGCTCCTGCAGCACGGCTTCATGCTTGGCGAGAAAATCCTTCGGCGCCTTCGCCTTGATCAAGGCGACCACGTTGCGGATTTCCGGATTTTCCTCGCCGGGACGGATCATTGTGCCGGGCGCAACGCGCACCGTCGGCTCGGCGCTGGTCCCGCCAAGCTCATGCAGATTCTGCTTCAGTTCCGCATACCATTTGTTCTGCGGCTCAAAACTCTTGAGCAGCGCAGCGGCATCGTTGGTCGACGCAAGCTGCTCGATCATCGCACGCGGCTTGACCCGGTCAACGGCGAAATCGTGGAACCCGCTCAGCCGGTTCGGATTGATGCGCCCGTCACCCTGGTCCATCGCATAGCGCAGCGCCCGCGCCGACATGGTCAGTTCGAAATCCGCCAGTTCCTTCAGCCGCGCCGGAATGTTGGCCCGGTCATAATCATCGCTCGGCAGCTTGACCGCATAATCCTTTGGATCAAGCCCGTCGGCGCCCGCCGCGTTGAACACCGCCGCGACCGCCTTGGCCTTGGCCGAGACATCATAGGAGGACGTCCAGATGGGCTGCTGCTTCAGGGCATAATAGGCAACGATAGCGTCCGCTATGTCCTTTTCCGCCAGAATATGGGCTTCCCTGATCTGTTCGAACTTCAGGCCGAACTGTTCCAGCGGAATCTGCGGTGCGGCATCCGGGTTCTGATTGGCCGATGCCGTCAGTTGCAGGTCGATCTTGGAAAAGTCCACCCGCACCAGCCCGTCGGGTTTGTAATCGTAATTCTTCGGCGCGGTCACCGTCACCCGCTTGACCGGCGCTGCCCGGGCAACGGGCTGCTGCCGCGGCAGATCAGGCTTCGGCGCATAGACCGGCTGTGCCTGTACGCGGCGGCTGCCAAACAGGAAATCCATCAAATTGTCGGCGGCCAGTGCCGGAGACATGGAAATGGCTGTTGCTGACAACATGGCAGCTACAAAAATCGCATGCTTTTTCGAATTGGAATTCATAATGCCCGCCCAGATGGTACAGTCACGCCCGCAACGGATGCAGGCCACGAATGGTGATTCACAGCCAGTTTCGCCGCATCCTATTTACAATCTTTTAACAATAACCCGCCCCTTCGATTTATATTCGCGCGCGCCGCTCAAGCACCGTGATGATGGCTATCGCCTCATTTAACGCAATTCACCGCAGCTTTCACAACGATTCGCGCATCACGCCCCTGACCCAATCAATTCTTTTGCGGAACATGCAATAATGTCACAGCTCAAGTGACGCGAAACTTGAATTGCGCTATTCGGCGCACAAATATTTCCAAGTAACCTTACTGTTGTTCATTATAGCATTGATAAGTACTTTGAGCACGCCCGCCAAAGCAGGTTATAGTCTTCTGAAGAAAATATTTCTCACGGGAAAGCCCGCGCGGATACCGGTACTATTGCTCCGCAGCAGGGATCAGTGGCGATGACGGGTCGGGACGGGCTCGCGGCTCAAGCCTTTCGCCGCCAGTTCATCGAGATAGGCCTGCCAGCGCTCGTCGCGGTTGCGGCCGAGGTCGATCAGGTAATCCCAGCTGAAAAGGCCGGTATCGTGCATGTCATCGAAGGTGATGCGCACCGCATAATTGCCAACGGGGTCCATCTTGGCGATTTCGACATTCACCTTGCCCGGAACCGTCACACGCTGTTCCGGCGAATGCCCCTGCACTTCCGCCGATGGCGAAGCCACGCGCAGCAGTTCCGCGCTCAACGTGTAGGTTTCGCCGGTATCGAATGCGATCGTCAGGGAACGGCGATCCTTGCTCACCCGCAATTCCTTGGGCCAGGCAGTGGTCATGGCAGATGCTCCTTTATGCGCACTCTTCTCTATGCGCCCCGACATTTGGTCGCAAGTGAACAATCGTCCGCATGCGGAATCCTATAGAGACTGGACAAGCCGGGGCCGCCACCCTATCTCTTCTCAAGGAGGTTTGCTTGGACCACGTCGCATTGCTCGAGAAAACGGCTGTACAAACACCGATGGTTGATCCTTTCGGCAGGACGATCAGCTATTTGCGCGTGTCGGTCACCGATCGCTGCGACTTCCGCTGCACCTATTGCATGTCCGAGCACATGACCTTCCTGCCCAAGAAAGACCTTCTGACGCTGGAAGAACTGGACCGCCTGTGCACCGCCTTCATCGGAAAGGGCGTCAAAAAACTGCGGCTGACCGGCGGCGAACCGCTGGTGCGCAAGAACATCATGCATCTGATCGGTGAGCTGTCGCGCCATTTGCGCAGCGGTGCTCTCGAAGAATTGACCCTGACCACGAATGGCTCGCAGCTCGCCCGCCATGCGGCGGAACTGGCCGAGCACGGCGTCAAACGCATCAATGTATCGCTCGATACGCTCGATCCGGAAAAATTCCACGCGATCACCCGCTGGGGCGATCTGGCGCGGGTGATGGAAGGCATCGACGCGGCGCAGGCTGCCGGCATCCGGGTCAAGCTGAATGCCGTTGCCCTCAAGGGGTTCAACGACCTGGAAATCCCGGAGATGATCCGCTGGGCCCATGGCCGCGACATGGACCTGACGCTGATCGAAACCATGCCGATGGGCGAAATCGATCTGGACCGGACCGATCAGTATCTGCCGCTGTCCATGGTCAGGGCCGACCTTGCCCGGCAATTCACGCTGGATGACATTCCCTACAAGACCGGCGGCCCGGCACGTTACGCGCATATTCGCGAAACGGGCGGGCGCATCGGCTTCATCACGCCGATGACGCACAATTTCTGCGAAAGCTGCAATCGCGTTCGCCTGACCTGCACCGGCACACTCTATATGTGCCTTGGACAGGAAGACGCCGCTGACCTGCGCGCGCCGCTGCGCGCCTCGGAAGGCAATGACCTCTTGAACGAGGCCATCGACGAAGCCATCGGCCGCAAGCCGAAGGGACATGATTTCATCATCGATCGCCGCCACAACCGCCCTGCGGTCTCGCGCCATATGAGCGTGACCGGCGGCTAGAGCATTTTCCAATATTCCGGATGCACGAAGCCTCGCCGCTTGATATATCAAACGGAGCGATTCCGGGGGAGAATCGCCTGCTCTCATTCGGATGAACGCCTTGGCGCTTACGCCCAATCTTCGCGGCAGCCTGTACATGGCCATCGGCATGGCCAGTTTCACCTTCAATGACGCGACGGTCAAACTGGTTGGCGCGCATATGAACATGGGCCAGGTGATGCTGGTGCGCGGCGTGATGGCGACCACGCTCATCCTGCTGCTCGCCTGGCGGCAGGGCATGCTGATACCGCTGCGCCACGCCCTGCACCGCATGACGATCCTGCGCGCCGTCGGCGAAGTCGTGGGAACCGTGAGTTTTCTCATCGCGCTTGTTCATGTTCCCCTCGCCCTCACCTCGGCCATTCTGCAGGCCCTGCCGCTGGCCGTCACGCTGGGTGCGGCGATGTTCCTCGGCGAACCCGTGGGATGGCGGCGCTGGATCGCCATCGCCGTCGGCTTCTGCGGTGTCCTCATCATTGTTCGCCCGGGTTACGAGGGCGTCAGTCCCTACGTCCTGCTGATCGCCGTAACCGTGATCTTCGCCGCGATGCGCGATCTCGCCACGCGGCGCGTGCCCAAAACCATCCCGGTGCTGATGATATCCGCCCTGACATCGGCGGGCGTATCGCTGGCCGGCATCGGCCTGATCGGCCCGCTGGGCGGCTGGACGCCGATGACCTGGCTGAACACCGGCCTCCTGTTCTTCGCCTCCTGTTGCGTGATCGTCGCCTACCATTTCATCATTCTCGCCATGCGCGAGGGCGAAATTTCCTTTGTCGCACCGTTCCGCTACACAAGCCTCGTCTGGGCCATTCTCCTGGGTTTCCTGTTCTTCGGCGACCTGCCCGATCTTCCCATGATCATCGGCGCGATGATCGTTATTGGCAGCGGCCTCTATACGCTTTACCGTGAGCGGATTGTGGGACGGAGGCTGCCCGCCGCAACGGCTGTGGCGGCCGGTTCTTCGCCCGATGGAGTGTAAGCGGTGCGCATTGCAGGGATCATTCTGGCCGGTGGCCGGTCGAGCCGCATGGACGGGCATGACAAGGCGCTTTTGCCGTTCGGCACGGCGCGGCTGATCGATTTCATCGTCGCGCGCCTGTCGCTTCAGCTGGAAACCCTGGCCATCAACAGCAATGGCGACCCTGCGCCGCTCGCCGATCTGCACCTGCCCGTTGTCGCAGACAGCGTCACGGGATTCGCCGGCCCTCTCGCCGGTATCGTTGCCGGCATGGAATGGGCGGCAGGCAGCGCGCTTCCCTTCACCCATATCCTGACCGTCGCCACGGACACGCCGTTCTTTCCCCATGATCTCGCCTCCAGACTTGGCGGGGCCATCGCAGGTGCTCCGGATCACATCGCCGTCGCTGTCTCCGGTGGGACATGGCACCCGGTGTTCGGGCTCTGGCCGGTTGCGATGAAGGAGGACCTGAAGCAATGGCTGCGCGATCCGGAGAACCGGCGGGTCCGTACCTGGATCGAAGACCACGCACACCGCACGGTGGATTTTCCGCTGATGACGGCGCAATCAGGCGATTCATTCGATCCGTTCTTCAATATCAATCGCCCGGACGATCTCGGCCGGGCCCGGTCGATGATCGCAGAATCAAGCGATTGGAAGACATGTTCATGACCCACCGCATCTTTGGCATCACCGGCTGGAAGAACTCGGGCAAAACAACGCTGACGGTCAAGCTCGTAACGGAACTGACGCGGCGCGGCTGGAAGATTTCAACCGTCAAACACGCCCATCATGATTTCGACATCGACAAGGAAGGCACGGATTCCTTCCGCCACCGCAAAGCGGGCGCCGGAGAAGTGGCCATTGTTTCCGACCGCCGCTGGGCGCTCATGCATGAACTGGCTGATGAGGCGGAACCGTCCCTCGAAGAGATTGTCGCGCGGCTTGCCCCATGCGATCTCGTTCTGGTCGAGGGCTACAAGCGCGAAGGCCACAAGAAGATCGAGACGCGGCGGCTGGAGGGACGGCCCGGCGGGAGCCTGGCGCAAAATGATTCCGGCATTGTCGCCATCGCCAGCGATTTTCCGGTGACGGACGGGCAGATTCCCGTCTTCGACCTGGATAACACGACAGGATTGGCCGACTTTATCGAGCATGAGATGGGGCTTGCCCGCTAGGCGGGTCAGGAAATGACGTTTCGCGCGGAAGCTGCGCAAGAAAAATATAATCCTCAAACAATTATGTGGTTTTGCCGTCCTGAATCGCCGCCCGGTAAAAGATTCCCGGTTGCTTTTATCAGAAAACTAGTGGGAATATCGCCGGTCAGGAGCAGTGAAAAAACTGCGACCTTGCCCGGAAGGCTGTCCAAAAGAACAGGGGAACAGCCGGGCCACAAAAGAGAGGTTGAATAATGCGTATCACCAAGCGTCTCGCACTCGGCGTTGCTGCCGTTGCCTTTGCATTGTCCATGGGAGCGGCCCATGCAGAGGACGCCCTGAAGCTGACCATCGCTTCAGAGGGAGCCTACCCGCCCTTCAACAACCTGACGCCGGACGGCAAGCTGGAAGGCTTTGACATCGATATCGGCAAGGCGCTTTGCGAAGAGATGAAGGCGCAGTGCACCTTCGTCACCCAGGATTGGGACGGCATGATTCCCGCCCTGCAGGCCGGCAAGTTCGATGCCATCATCGCATCCATGTCCATCACGGATGAGCGCCTGAAGAAGGTCGATTTCTCCAAGAAGTACTACAACACGCCTCCCGGCATTGCCGTACCGAAGGATTCCAAGCTGAAGGACGTCACGCCGGAATCCCTGAAGGGCAAGACACTGGGCGTGCAGGCATCGACCAGCCACTCCAACTTTGCCGAAGCCAAATACAGCGGCGCCGACATCAAGATGTATCCGACCGCCGACGAGTATAAGCTCGATCTGGCCAATGGCCGCATCGACGCTGCCATGGACGACTCGGTCGTTTTGGGCCAGTGGCTCGACAGCGATGCCGGCAAGTGCTGCAAGCTCCTCGGCACGATCACGCCGGATCCGGTCATCCACGGTCCGGGCGCTGGCGTAACTGTCAAGAAGGGCAACACGGCCCTGGCTGACAAGTTCTCCGCTGCCATCGCTGCGATCCGCAAGAACGGCAAATACAAGCAGATCAACGACAAGTACTTCAAGCTTGACGTTTATGGCGCCGAAAATTGATTTTAGCCTTGTGAATTGACCAAGGGGGATGGCGGATCTGTTCCGCCATCCCTTCCTGAACTCCAAATTCGAACCTGAACTTTAAATTCAAAAATGACGGGCCGGCCCGAAAAATCGGGCACTGGGGAATGGCCTGCAAAAGAATGAAAGAAGCCTATGGGCTCAATTGCGTTATTGGGATTTGGTGAAGGCGGCTGGGGCCTGAGCATAGCAAGCGGCATTCTTGTGACTGTCACTCTTGCGCTTGCGACATTGCCCATCGGACTGCTCATCGGATTTTTCGTCGCTCTCGGCAAACAGGCCGAAGAACCGTCCATCCGGCTTGCTGCCAATATGTACACCACGATCTTTCGTGGCTTGCCCGAGCTGCTCACCCTGTTTCTCGTCTATTTCGGCGCACAGATCGGCATCCAGAAGCTCGGCGTGCTGCTGGGTTTTTCCGGAACCATCGAAATCAACTCGTTTCTGGCCGGCATGTTCGCCATGGGCGCCGTGTTTTCGTCCTACGCCAGCGAGGTCTTTCTCTCCGCATTCCGTGCCATCCCGCGCGGCCAGTATGAGGGCGGCTATGCCATCGGGCTCTCCTACGGCCAGACAATGTGGAAAGTGGTCCTGCCGCAACTGATCCGCGTCGCCCTGCCCGGCCTTTCCAATCTGTGGATGATCCTGCTCAAGGATACGGCGCTGGTGTCCGCGATCGGACTGGCGGATATCCTGCGCCAGACCGGCGTTGCGGCGCGCGTGACCAAACATGCCTTCCTGTTCTACGGTACGGCCTGCCTGATCTATCTGGTGCTCGCCATTCTCTCGTCCTTCGTGATCCATGCCATTGAACGGCGCACGACAGCCAGCGGAGTGCGGCGATGACCGAAAGCGTCCTCAATGCCCGCACAGCCGCGATAAGCCGTCCGCCCGCACCGGCGAAACGCTGGACCAGGACGCGGATTATCGGCCATGTGCTCGTCGCGTTCTGGGCCGCCCTGATCATCGGGCTCCTGCTCGACCTCTATGCCGCCTGGGATATCGTTCTCATCCAGACCTATGGCCCAAAGTACTGGCAGGGCCTGGTCACCACCCTGACGCTGGTATTCAGCTCCATTATTTTCGGGGCCATCCTGTCGGTCCCCGTGGCCTATGGCCGAATGACCAAGAACAAGATCGGCGCGGCGATCGCCTATGGCTACGTCTATTTCTTCCGCGGCACGCCGCTGATCGCCCAGGTCTTCCTGATGTATTACGGCGTCAGCGAATTCAAGACGCAGCTCGAATATGTCGGGCTGTGGTGGTTCTTCCGTGAAGCCTGGTATTGCGGCTTCCTGGCCTTCGCGCTCAATACGGCGGCCTATCAGGCGGAAATATTGCGGGGCGCCATCCAGAGCGTGTCGCTCGGGCAATGGGAAGGCGCGGCGTCCCTCGGCATCTCCAAATTCGTCACATTCCGCAAGGTCATCCTGCCGCAGGCGCTGATCGTTGCCCTGCGCCCCTACGGCAACGAGGTCATCCTGATGATCAAGGGGTCGGCCATCGTCGCCCTGATTACCGTTTACGATCTCATGGGCTACACCAAACTCGCCTATTCACGGACTTTCGATTTCCAGGCCTATCTCTGGGCCGCTATCATCTATCTGCTGCTGGTGGAAATACTGCGTCACATCTGGGACTGGATAGAACGCCGCATCACCCGGCATCTGATACGCTGATTCAACTGACCGAAAGAAACAAACGATGCTGAAAATCTGGGGCCGCGGCAACTCGACCAATGTCAAGAAGGCGCTTTGGGCCGCCGAAGAACTGTCCATTCCCTATGAAAATATTCCCGCCGGCGGTGCCTATGGCATCGTTGCCAGCCCGGAATATCGCGCCATCAACCCCAACAGCCGCGTGCCCGCCATTGAAGACGACAGCTTCGCACTCTGGGAGAGCAACACGATCGTGCGCTATCTCGCGGCGAAATACGGCAAGTCGACCTTGCATATCGAAGATGCCGCGGCGCGTGCCAGCGCGGAAAAATGGATGGACTGGGCAACGTCAAGCATCGCCATCCCCTTCCGCGACGTGTTCTGGAACACGGTGCGCCTCGCGCCGGATCAGCAGGATCACGCCGCCAAGGACAAGGGTCTGGCGGAATGCAGCGCGATGTTTGCCATTGCCGATGCGGCGCTGGCCTCCCAGCCCTATCTCTCCGGCGCAGACTTCGGTGTCGGCGACATCCCGCTCGGCTGCTTTGCCTATGCGTGGTTCGAGATGCCGATCAAGCGCCCCGATCACCCGCATCTGTTCGCATGGTACGAACGCCTCAAGAGCCGCCCGGCCTACCGGAAGGCCGTGATGACGCCGCTCACCTGACAGACTTACTGCGGCTTCAACCGCCAGATCCCCAGCAGGCCGTCCTGGTAGACCTTCTCGTCGGTGGAGATGGTGATCGCCTGGGTATTGGCCCATTTCTGCGCGAAATCGCGATAATTGGCTGAAAACGCATTGCCGGATTGGCCGCTTGTCTGGATATAGGTCGACCGGTTGAGATCGGCCAGATCAAACAGGCCGCGATAGCTGCTGCCGTGCGTGGCACGGTACGGATTGCTTTCATCCGTGAGCTGCGATTTTGCCCGGTCGAGCGTGAAAGCCCCGCCGGAGGCCGGCACATCCACATTGAAGATGCGGTCGAGCGGGCTGACCTGCGCGAACGGCCGGTGCGCCCCATAGGCATAATGCAGCGCGCCCCAGTTCCATTTCGAGCGGTCCGCACCGAGGCGGCCATCGAGATCTTTCAGGGCATCGGCCAGCGCCAGGGAAAGCACGTCGCCGCAGCTTTCCTTCTCAGGCGTCCGCCCGTCGTCACACCAGTCCCGCGCCGGATTGGGTCCGAGCCAGCGCAGCATCGCCGATACCCGGACCTGCCAGTAGGTTGGGAAGGCCTCGCCGAGATCATCCTCGACAATGCGTTTGGTGGCCGCGCGCAGCCAGGCATTGAACAGCAAGGGCTCGATGCGGTTGCGGTCTTCCACATAATCCCATTGGCTCAACTGCTTGAACGCGGCCTGATCGATGTCTTTTCGTCCTTCGATCAGCTTGAGCATCACCGGTCCCAGCACCGCATAGGCGTTGGAATAGGCATCGCCCTGCGCCTTGCGGTTGCTCTCCATCGATTGCCGGTCCGCGCCATAGATCAGCGCCTTGATCCGGTCGAACCGCCATGTCTCGTCCCAGTCGAATGTCAGGAAATGCGGATAGGCCGCATCCACCATCTTGGTATTGGCCGTGCCGATGACATTTTCCGGAGGGTTATAGCTGCGGGGCAGTTCCTCGTAGGGAATGGTGCCTTTCCAGTCATAGGTCGCATCCCAGCCCGGCGACGGCGCACGCCCCATGATGCGGTTGGCGGGATCGCGGACCGGCACCCTGCCCGGTGCGATCAGCCCGATATTGCCGTCGACATCGGCAATCACCATCGATTGCATCGGCGTCACGAAATCGCGCATCCCGTTCTGGAAATCCGTCACGCTGGCAAAATCCCAAAGTTTCAGCCCGGCGGATATGGTCTTGTCATCATCCGCAAGCGCCGTCCATGCCAGCGCTGCAACCGTGTTGCCAGGCAGATAATGATCGAGACCACGATAGTCCGCCGGCAGGACCGGCCCATGCCGCGTGACCAGCCGGTCGAAGGTCACGTCACTGCCGCCCTTGACCTTGATGGTGACAGGCTGCCTACGGAACGGCGCAAAGCCCTCTGGCGTCTGATATTCATTCCGATTGGCCGGATTGATCCGTTCGACAAAAATATCCTGAACGTCGGCGCCAGTATTGGTGAAACCCCACGCAATGCGGTCATTGCGCCCCAGCAGCACCAGGGGCGCTCCCGGCAGCGTCACCCCGACGAGGTTCTTGCTGCTGCCATCGGCGTTCTTCACCTCCAGATGCGCCAGATACCAGACGGCAGGCGCCGTCAGCCCAAGATGCGGATCGTTTTCCAGGATGGGCTTGCCGGTTTCGGTTTTCGCCCCGCCCACCACCCAATTGTTCGATGCGCCGGTCGACATGACGGCATTGAGCGCGGCAAACCGCTGTTCGGCTTGCAAAGCGCCGATCTTGATCGGTCCGCTTGGCAAGCCCAAAAGCTGCTTCAGATCCGGCAGCGGTGGCGGTGCGTCATCGGCCACGGGCGGCAGGAGATCGGTGATTTCCGCATCCGTCATTCCCAGCCGGGCAAATTTGAGACGCAACACTTCCTGATCGATATTGGCTGCCAAGGTCACGGACATCATCTTCAGCGTCACGATCACATCGGCCGCCGTCCATTCATCCGGCTTGTAGCCGAGGACGACAAATTCAGGCGAATATTTCGATGCGAAGGAGCGTCCCCTGCTGTTGATGAAGGCGTTGATGCCGCGCACATAGGCATCGATGCGTTTGCGATCGGCCGGATCGAGCGAAGCGGCCGACGCGACGGCGGATTCATAGACGCCGAGCGACCGCAGAAACCGGTCCGTGGAAACCGTCTTGTCGCCGAACATTTCGGACAGGCGCCCCTGCCCGGCCATGCGGGTGACCTCCATCTGCCACAGGCGTTCCTGCGCGTGGACAAAGCCGAGAGCGGTCAGGACATCCTCGACATTGCTGCCGACGATATGCGGCACCGCGTTCTTGTCCCGCGTCACCGTGACGGGCGCCGCAAGGTCCGTCAGCACCATCTCGCCGGTGGCCGGGGCCACCGAGCGGGCCAGCCAGACGTAACCGGCGCCTCCAGCGATCAGAGCGAGCGGAATGAGGGAAAAAACAATCCACAATAGGCCTTTGATGATCCGCCGCATTGTCCTAACCTCTCCCGCAATCCTTCGAACACATAGCCTATCTGACAGAGGAAATTACGGAATGGCAACAGTCACATTTATCGGTCTTGGTGTAATGGGTTACCCGATGGCGGGTCACCTGAAGACTCGTGGGGGCCATGACGTCACCGTCTTCAACCGCAATGGCGAAAAGGCGAAAAAGTGGGCTGAGCAGTTTCACGGCAAGCATGCACCGACCCCCGGCGAAGCCGCTGCGGATAAGGATTTTGTCTTCTGCTGCGTCGGAAATGATGACGATCTGCGGGCTGTCACCATCGGCGAGAACGGCGCCTTCCACACGATGAAGAAGGGCGCGATTTTCGTCGATCACACCACCGCGTCGGCGGAAGTGGCGCGTGAACTCGATGTGGAGGCGCGCAAGCGCGGCTTGCATTTTCTCGATGCGCCGGTTTCCGGCGGCCAGGCCGGTGCCGAAAACGGCGTGCTGACCGTCATGGTCGGCGGCGAATCGGAAGCTTTCGACAGGGCAAAGCCGGTCATCGTATCCTTTGCCAAAATGGTCGGCCTCATGGGCCCCGCCGGTGCGGGCCAACTCACCAAGATGATCAACCAGATCTGCATTGCCGGTCTCGTGCAGGGGCTGGCCGAAGGCATTCACTTCGGCAAGAAGGCTGGCCTTGATATCGAAAAGGTCATCGAGGTCATTTCCAAGGGCGCCGCAGGATCGTGGCAGATGGAAAACCGCCACAAGACCATGAACGCCGGAAAATACGATTTCGGCTTTGCCGTCGACTGGATGCGCAAGGATCTGGGTATCTGCCTCGACGAGGCCGACCGCAACGGCGCACAGCTGCCCGTCACGGCATTGGTCGACCAGTTCTACAAGCAGGTGCAGAACATGGGCGGTAACCGCTGGGATACGTCATCCCTGCTGGCACGTCTGGAGAAATAGCCGGGCCGGGACATCGGCCTGAGACGATCGGGCCGATGTCCCAGCAACGCCTACCGGGCGCGCGAAATGTGCGCCGCCAGGTCAAGGCAACGGCAGGCATAACCCCATTCGTTGTCGTACCAGGCAACAAGCTTGGTCAACCCGCCTTCAATCTGCATGCCGGCGAGCGCGTCGAAGATCGATGAATTCGGATTGCCGCGCATGTCGGTCGAGACGACGGGTTCGTCGCAATAGGCGAGGATGCCGGCCATCGCGTTCGCCGCCTGCGTGCGGATCATCGCACAGATGTCCTTGTAGGACACGTTTTCCCTGAGACGGCATGTGAGATCGATCATCGATACATCAGAGACCGGCACGCGCACCGCCATGCCGTTGATCCGCCCATTCAATTCGGGCACCACCTTGCCGACCATGCGCGCCGCGCCGGTCGTCGCCGGGATGATGTTCTCGAGGATACCGCGCCCGAAACGCCAGTCCTTGCGTGCCACACCGTCGACCGTGTTCTGGCTCGACGTCGTGGCGTGAACCGTAAGCATCAGCGCTTCTTCGAGGCCGAAAGCGTCGTTCACGGCTTTGGCGAGCGGCGCGACACAATTGGTCGTGCACGAGGCGTTCGAGACAATGCTCTGACCGGCATAGCCGGTCGCGTTGACGCCCATGACGAAGACCGGCGTGTCGTCCTCCGGCGGCGCCGAGAGCAGGACCTTACCGGCACCGGCAGAAAGGTGTCCTTCCGCGGCAGCCTGCGTCAGGAAGCGGCCGGTCGCCTCGATACCCACATCGACACCCGCCTCGCCCCAACCGATTGCGCCGGGGTCCCGTTCGCTGAAGGCCCTGACCCTGCCGCCATTGATATCGAGCGCGCTGTCTGCGGCACTTATGCTGCCCCGGAAACCGCCATGCACGCTGTCATATTTGAGGAGATAAGCGAGATGATCGGTTGGCAGCAGGTCGTTGATCGCCACGATCTCGACGTCGTTGCGCGCCATCGCGGCCCGCAGAACCGTCCGGCCAATGCGGCCGAACCCGTTGATGCCGATACGGATTTTGTCAGTCATCGATTGTCCTTTTTGTCCAGGCGGAGAAATGGCGCGCCTCTTCTTCGAGAGGGATTGCTTTCCGTGCCGCTGAATTTTAGACTACTTCGCATAAAAATTTTTGCAACGAATTTATTGCGATACGGTACAAAAATGAAAGAACAATCCGCCCGCGGGCGCCCGCGCCAATACGATGCCAAGGCTGCGCTCGGTGCCGCACTCCTCGAATTCCGGCGTCGCGGCTACACCGCCACATCGCTCGACCACCTGTCGGAGGCGACGAAAATGGCGCGGCCGAGCCTTTATGCCGCCTTCGGCAACAAGCGCGCGATCTACCTGCGGGCCGTCGAGCATTATGTCGAGGACAGTGCCGAGCACTGGAAGCGTGCCCTCTTCGGCGAACCCTCGCTGGCAAAGGCGCTCAATGACTATTTTTTGATGATTGTTGCCATCTATTCGGAAGGGGACGACCGCCCGCTCGGCTGCCCCGTGCTCAGCGTCATCACCGGTGAGGCGACAGCCGACCCATTGATCGGCGCCGAACTGTTTGCCGCTCTCGGACGCACGGACGCGCGCTTCCGCGACCGGATCGCGGCGGCGCGCGATGACGCCCAACTGCCGCCCGAGACCGACATCGATGCGGTCGCCGACATGCTTGCCGCCCTGCAGCACAGCCTTGCGCAGCGCGCCCGCGCCGGTACGGCCCGGGCGGACCTTGAACGCATCGCGCGCAATAGTATTGCATTGATTCTCAAGGCCGCGGGCGCGACCACCGCGCCGTAGGCACCATGGCGGGTCTATGCGCCTGGGGCGATCAGGCCGATTCCTTTTCGATGCTCATGTAATCGAGCGGCAGTTCCGTCGTGTACTTGATCTGCTCCATGGCGAAGGCCGAGGACACGTCGCGAATGTCGATCTTGGCGATCAGGCGCTTGTACACGGCATCATAGGCGGCAATATCAGGCACGACGACCCGCAGGAGATAATCGACATCGCCGCTCATGCGGTAGAACTCGACCACTTCGGGAAACTCCTGCACCACTTCGGAAAAACGCTTCAGCCATTCATTGTTGTGCGCCCCGGTGCGGATCGACACGAACACCGTGACACGCGTATTGACGCGGACGGGATCGAGGATGGCAACGCGGCGCTGGATCACGCCATCCTCTTCCAGTTTCTGGATACGGCGCCAGCACGGCGTCGTCGACAACCCTACCTTCTTGGCGACATCAGCCACCGCAAGCGTTGCATCCTCCTGCAGGAGGCGAAGAATTTTTCGGTCGAGTCTGTCCATGATCTCTTGTCCCTTTGGAATGGGATACTTTATGGTCCGTAATTCCCCCACCGTACAAGAAAAATATTCTAAACTTTATAATTCTGAAAAAAATTTCATCCGTAAACCGGTCAAATTAGAATCCTGACCTTCTGCCGGAGCACAGGGAGAACGTTCTGCTCGAACCATGGATTCCGGCGCAGCCAGCCGCTGTTGCGCCAGGACGGGTGCGGCAGGGGCAGAATCGAGGGTCCGGACGCCGCATCGAAATAATCCTGCCAGTGAAAGACCGTATCGGTCATGCTCGCACGGCGGCGCTTTCCCAGATGGTAGGCCTGCGCATACTGGCCGATTGTCAGGATAAGCTCGACCTGCGGCATGGCGGCAAAAACCTGATCGTGCCAGATGTGACGGCACTCCTTGCGCGGCGGCAGATCGCCGCCATGCGCATCATAGCCGGGGAAACAGAACCCCATCGGCACGATGGCAAATTTGTCCGGATCGTAAAATGCAGTGCGATCGACCCCGAGCCAGTCGCGCAACCGGTCGCCAGACGGGTCGTTGAACGGCAGGCCGCTGTTGTGAACGCGGATGCCCGGCGCCTGCCCGCAGATGACGATGCGCGCGGTCTGCGACAGCACGCAGACCGGATTGGGCTCATGCGGCAAAGGCGGCAGATAGTGCGGCGCATCCCGGCACAGGCGGCATGCCTTGATCTGCGCGGCCAGGACGTCAAGCGCCGGGGCTGGCATGGTCAGCGCCTCATGCCTTGGCACTCGGCCGGCTAGAAACGGCATCGTACCAGCGCTTCACATGCGTGACATGGCCCGGCATCTCGATCCGGGCAGGCTTGAAGAAATCGATGGCCACGAGCCCGGTAATATCGGCGATGGAATAGTCGTCGCCCGCGATGAAGGCGTTGGTTGCAAGCTGCGTGTCGAGAATATCCAGGAATGCCACGGCCTTTGGCTTGTTTGCCTCGCCCCATGCGGGAATTTGCGGCACCTCCCATTCGATCATCGCCGGGTGGATATGACGGAAGGCGGCGGCAACGCTGGCAAACAGGTGCAGTTCCACACGCCGCTGCCACATTTCCACCAGCGCCTTGCCAACCGCACCCCGACCGAACAGGGCGGGTTCGGGGTAGATTTCCTCGAAATAGCGGGAGATCGCCACGGACTCGGTGATAACAGTTCCGTCATTGAGTTCAAGCACGGGCAGGCGCTGCATGGGATTGAGCGCGGTCACTTCGGCCGAGCGATGCCCCATCGCCCCCATGTCGACAGGCACGAGCGGCACCTCGACACCCTTCTCCGCCAAAAATATGCGCACGCGCCGCGGGTTCGGCGCCCGTCCTCCATCATATAGTTTCACCAGATCTCTCCCAGTTTCTGACGCACCCAGTCATAGACGCCATTGACGATATCGGCCAGCCGGTTCCGCGCCTCCGGCGCTGTTTCAGCGTCCTGCTGGTGCAGCTTCCGCCAATCCTGCGGCCTGTCGAAAGAACTTTTCCACAGCCCCTTTCGTTCCGTCCGCGCCTGCATTTCCGCGTCGCGGTAGTCGCCATAGGCAACGGCCTGTCCGGTCTCGACCATGGCGCGGTTGAGATCGGCATCGCCTGCAAAACAGGTGCCGAGATCGCGCCTGTACTTGTCCCGCCCGCTCGTTTCACAGCGGACCGGCCGGCCACCGATCAGCCTGACCAGCGCCTGCCGCGCCTCCTGCCCGCAGGCATAGTCGCCCTGCCCTTTGCCGCAACGCTGGGCGAGTTCCGGCGCATCGATCCCCTTGAGGCGGACATGCTGCCCCGTCACGACCACCGTATCGCCATCGATGACATAGGCCTTGCCCGTTATCTCCCGCACCTCGCGCGGCACCGACAACCGCGCCGCCAGCAGCGCAACCAGAGCGAAGAACACCAGCATCAGCAGATAGTCGGCCAGTTTCCTGGCGAGCGGACGCGGCGCCGCCGCAGGACGCTGCCAGCGCCGGCGATAACGGCCAAACCGCCCGTTCATTGCGACGTACCATCCATGCCGGTTGATTCTCCTCGCCGATTGGGCAGATTTGAAAGTCTTTTAATCATTTATGAATAGGCTTGCGATGCAATGCTGCCGGAGTGCAGACAAAACGGCGATCTGGAACGGGGCGCATGGCATTACTCGACGCAATCAGTGCAGACAAAAACATTGTTGACCGGCGAAAACTGCCGCGCAACAAGGATTTGTCCGTTGTGGTTCGCCGCGCCCGCGACCGTCTGATGGAACATGCCGGCATCAGGCACTTCGAACGCGAACTGCTGTTCATGCACACCCGCGCGCTGATCGTCAACGCGGCAATGCTGCCGCTGTTCATCGCCCTGATCGCCGTGGCCGGCGTCCTCGCCGGATTTGGCCGGGACATGGTCGTCTGGGCCGGCATCACGATCGGCCTCTATATGGTGCTCGGCCTTCTCGCCCGCCGCCTGGAAAAAATCGGCATCACGAACGAACAGGTCAAGAACTGGCAGATCATCTATCTCGGCGGTCATTTTCTCACCAGCATGGGATGGGCGTATTTTTCCTTTCTGAGCTGCGCCACCTGCGGCATCAGCCTGTTCCCGGTCATTCAGGCGGTTGTCCTGATCTTGGCCATGGCGATTACCGCGATCATCTGTTCGGCCCTGCGCGCGGCCATCCTCGCGGCATTCACCGTGCCGGTCATCACCTACACGATCCTCGCCACCAGCCACCTGCAGAGCCCGATACAGGCGACGATGGTCATCATGCTGTTTGCGGGGCTGGCCTTCTTCTATCTCGTGGCGACACGGCTTAACCGCTCGGTATCCGTCTCCCTTGCCCTGCAGGCGGAGAAGGATGCCCTGATCGCCGAGCTGGAAACGGCCAACGCCATGTCCGACGAAGGCCGCCGCCGCGCCGAGGAAGCCAATCTGGCCAAATCCCGTTTTCTCGCCTCCATGAGCCACGAACTGCGCACGCCGCTCAACGCCATCCTCGGCTTTTCCGAAGTCATGGCCAAGGAAGTGCTCGGGCCGATACAGAACACCACCTATCGCGAATATGCCGGGGATATCCATGCCTCCGGCGTCCACCTGCTCAACCTCATCAACGAAATCCTCGATCTGAGCCGGATCGAAGCCGGGCGTTACTCCATCAACGAGGAGCCGCTGCTGCTAACCGACATCGCCGAAGAATGCATCCACATGATGGATCTGAAGGCCCGCAACAAGGGGATACGGCTGCTGCCCCAGTTCGAAACCGGCATGTGGCCGATGCAGGCCGACGAGCGCTCCATACGGCAGATCATCCTCAACCTTTTGGCCAATGCGGTGAAATTCACCCCGCAGAACGGCCGCATCGACATCAAGGTCGGCTGGACGGCGGGCGGCGGGCAGTATGTCTCGGTGCGCGACAATGGCCCGGGCATCCCGCCGGAGGAAATCCCGGTGGTCCTGTCCGCCTTCGGCCAGGGCTCCATCGCCATCAAGAACGCCGAACAGGGCACGGGCCTTGGCCTGCCCATCGTGCAGGCCCTCGTGCACATGCATGACGGCGAGTTCCACCTCTTCTCCAAATTGCGCGAAGGCACGGAAGCGCTTGCGGTTTTCCCGCGTGCGCGGGTCCTGCAAAATATGGATTCCGCCACGAAATCCGCCGCCGCCAAAAAAGTTGCCTAGAATACTCAGGTTCAATTAATTGTCATTTGCGCGTTATGCGGCACCCCGCCATTGCTGGCCCATTGCAACAGGTTCATATGGGGAAGCTTCATGAACGCAAATGGAAACAACCGTCCTCTGATCATTCCGGCTCTTGGCGGCATCTACACCGGCCTCGCACAATTTTCGGAAACGCTTCTGCGCGTCATTGCCGGCGGTGCACTTGTCGTGCACGGCGCAGGCAAGATCGCCAACCCGTTCGGTGCCGTCGAAATGGTCGAGGGTCTGGGCTTTTATCCCGGCGTGTTCTGGTCGCCGCTGCTGGCGGCAACGGAGTTTTTCGGCGGCATCCTGCTGGCGCTCGGCTTCCTGACGCGCCCGGCAGCCTTTGCCACCACCATCGTGCTGGCCGTGACGATCTATTTCCACTGGATCGCGCAGGGTCAGGGCTGGGCGGGTTCGGAAAAATCCATCCTGTGGGCGGCGATCCTGTTCTTCTTTGTCATCCGCGGCGCCAGCAATCATTCGGTCGACGCAAAAATCGGCAAGGAATTCTAGCCAGTATTGCACCGCCGGCATGCGCCCCGCGTGCCGGCGGTATCACTCCATCCGCTCAGGCAGCAAATCGGGCGATCACCATGCAGACGGCGGTGACCGCCAGCAGACCGGCTGCGATGCGGTGGGATATCTCCGGTTTTTTCCGCAACGCACCCTGCACCCCCGCTGCGGCGATGGCGGCGACTATGCCGATCCCGAGAACCGTCTCGGAGCCCGACAGCCAGCTGCCGTGGTAAAGCCCCATCAGCGTGGCACCGCTCAGAAAGGCCACCGTCGCCGCCCCCATTTGCGGCCGGAAGAACTGCTGGCTTCCCGCACCGCCCGTACGGGCAAGCGTAAACGTCGATCCCGCCCAAAAGATTGATGACAAGACGTGAATGGCGAGCAAAATCATCAGAAAGACTGGCATGATGAACCTCCCTGTTGGCGTATTGACGCGAATTGGTATCTTGATTGATACGATCGGATAATACATAGATATCTAACTGTTCGATGTCAAAGGAATATGATGGAACCCGTACACCCACCCATCGGATTGCTGCTCGCGCGCACGGCCAAAACTGTCAGCCGTGCCTTCGATGATGCTCTGGCTGCCGAAGGCGGCTCCGTATCGGTCTGGCTTATCCTGCTGGCGCTGACGCGCGGCGGCCACCGGATGCAATCGGAACTGGCCGATGAGGTCGGCATCCAGGGCCCGACCCTGACGCATCACTTGAATGGCATGGAGGATGCAGGTCTTTTGCTGCGCAAAAGGGAACCGGACAACCGGCGTATCCACCGGATCGAGCTGACCGATGACGGGCGCGCAATGTTTCATCGCCTGCGGCGTGTCGCCATGGCCTACGACGCGCGACTGCGCTCCGGGTTTACGGAAGCGGAGCTGGACATGGTGCGGGATTTGCTGGAGCGGCTGGCCGGCAACGCCAATCCAGCCCCCGGATGATTGGCCGGGGGCTGCGGCGCAAAAGTCTCAGTCCCGGTTGCTGACGCCTGCCTGGTCGAATGTTGCCATGCCGCTGTGGCAGAGCGCCGCCGCCTTGACGATACCGGCGGCGAGCGCCGCACCGGTGCCCTCGCCCAGCCGCATGCCAAGGTCGAGCAATGGCTTCTTGCCCAGCTTTTCCAGAACCTTGCGGTGGCCGGGTTCCGCCGAGACATGGCCGAACAGGCAATGATCGATGGCTTCCGGGTTGGCCGCATGCAGGATCGCGGCGGCCGAGGTGGCGACATAGCCGTCGATGATGACGGGGATTTTTTCGACGCGTGTCGCCAGAATGGCACCGACCATCGCCGCGATCTCGCGCCCGCCCAGACGGCGCAGCACCTCCAACGGATCCTTCAGGTGCGAGCCGTGCAGTGCCACGGCGGTACGCACGGCATCCGCCTTGCGCTTCATGCCGTCACTGGTCGCACCCGTGCCGGGTCCGACCCATTCCTCCGCCGTTCCGCCGTAGAGGGCGTGGAAAATCGCCGCCGCAATGGTGGTATTGCCGATACCCATCTCGCCGATGCACAGAAGGTCCGTGCCACCCGCGATGGATTCCATGCCGAAAGCCATGGTGGCGGCGCAGGTCTTTTCGTCCATCGCCGCTTCTTCGGTGATATCGGCGGTGGGATATTCCAGCGCCAGATCGAAGATTTTCAGGCCGAGATCATTGGCGATGCAGATCTGGTTGATCGCCGCGCCGCCCGCCGCGAAATTTTCCACCATCTGCGCCGTCACCGATGACGGATAGGGCGAAACACCCTTGGCGGTGACGCCGTGATTGCCGGCGAAAACCGCGACCAGCGGCCGCGTCACCTGCGGACGCGAACGGCCTGTCCAGGCGGCCAGCCACTCGACGATCTCTTCCATGCGGCCGAGCGCGCCCGGCGGCTTGGTCAGTGTCGAATCGCGCTTGCGCACGGCGGCGACCGCGGCCTCGTCCGGTCCGGGCAGGGTTTCGATGAGAGTGCGAAAATCGTCAAATGGCAGGCCAGTGGTCATGATGTTCCTTGAACCAAGTCTTCATGGCAAATTATCGATGCACGTCCTATAAGCTTTGGCAGACAAAACGCAAAGGCCATCGGGCGGCATTGAATGTCGCGCCCCGGCCGCCGGCTTTGCTGAACGGGAACAGGTCATGGAACTGCTGAAGGAAACGATGCGCGCGCTGGCCTTTCTGTCGCGCTGGCCGGTATCGCCGCAATGGTTCGAGGATTATCAGGGCTCGCTGCACGACACGGTGCGCGGCTTTCCGCTCGCGGGCATCCTGATCGCCGTGCCTGCCGCGGTGGTCATCCTTGTCGGACACACCCTCGACCTGCCGGAATTCGTGACCGCGCTGCTGCTGGTCACCACCTCGATCATTGTCACCGGCGCCCTGCACGAGGACGGCCTTGCCGACGCTGCCGACGGCTTCTACGGCGGGAAAACCAGCGCGCGGCGGCTTGAGATCATGAAGGATTCGGCCATCGGCTCCTACGGAACGCTGGCGCTGATCCTCTCCGTGCTGCTGCGCGTTGCCTTCTACATGGATATTCTCAGCGATCTCAGCCCCATTGCCTCCATCGCCGTTCTCGTGGCGACGGAGGCGGCAAGCCGGGCCATCCTGGTCAAATTCTGGCAGATGCTCCCCTCCGCCCGCTCCGGCGGCGTTGCCGACAGCGCGGGCACGCCGACGGAAGACGCCGCCAATTTCAGCCTGATCATCGGCGCGGTCATCCTCGTGATCGGCTATGGCGCAGCCGGGGGACCTTTTGCCGTGATCGTACCCGCCTGTCTGGCTGGATTGGTGTTTTATGGCTTTGCAGCCCTCTGCCGCGACAAAATCGGCGGGCAGACCGGCGATACATTGGGCGCCATGCAGCAACTGGCAACGATTTCGCTTTTGCTCGGGCTTGTGATTGCGGTCTAACTGTACCAAATCTGGGATATGAGCACCATCGAGTCACCCTGCATCCTCGTCTGCGCCATCGATATGAAGACCGGCTATTGTTTCGGCTGCGGGCGCACGCGCGAGGAAATCGGCGCATGGTTGACGATGACGCCGGATAATCGCCGGACGATCATGGCCGGCCTTGCCGCCCGTCTCGACAGCATCGAACGCCGCCCGCGCCGCGAAACCCGGCGCACCCGCATGGCCCGTGAGAAGGAACAGGAGATCTGATGCCCCGCCTGTTCTGGATCATCGTCGCCCTCATCGCCGGAACAACCCTCCTCCTCATCGCCAACAATGGCAGCGGCACGACGCTGGGTCTGGCCAATGACCAGTTCGCACGCCTTGCCTATATGAGCATCTGGGGCATCGTGATCGCGGCAGGCCTGCTCGGCTCCGGCATCCCGCTCAGCCACTTCCTGCGCAACATGGCGATGTGGCTGGTTATTCTGATGGCTCTGGTTGCCGGTTACCAGTATCGCTATGAACTGCAGGACATCGGTCACCGCGTCACGGCGGGGCTCGTTCCCGGCAGCCCGATTTCCGCACGGGATGGCGATGGCGGCGTGACAGTGACGCTGGCCAAGGCAGAAAACGGTCATTTCGAGGTCAAGGGCTCGGTCAACAATGCCTCGATCGGCTTCATGGTCGATACCGGCGCATCGTCCATCGTGCTCTCCTATGACGACGCGCGGCGGGCGGGCCTCAATCCGGACAAGCTGGCCTACAGGACGCCGATCATGACGGCGAACGGCGCAGCCACTGCCGCGATCGTGATGCTGGACGAAATCAGAATCGGTGCCATCCTCCGGCGCAATATCCGTGCCATGGTCGCGCAGGAGGGCCGCATGGACGGCAGCCTGCTCGGCATGAATTTCCTCAACACCCTCAGCGGTTTTTCCGTGCGTGGCGATCGCCTGATCCTGTCGGATTAGACGGTTCAGGCGGCCTGGTCGGCCAATCCCGCTTGCACGGCTTCATAGGCACGGCGGATGACGCTGCTGTCCGCATCCGGCCTGTTGGCTTCCGTCGACAGAATCTGGCGCCAGCGCCGCGCACCGGCTGCGCCATGGAACATGCCGACCATGTGGCGGGCTATGTGCGAGACGCGCCCGCCCTGCCGCATGTGCTCATCCGCATAGGCGCACATATGGTCGATGATCGCATCAACCGATGCGGCCGGACGGGCATCGCCATAGATCGCCCTGTCCACATCGGCGAGCAACATGGGATTGTTGTAGGCGGCGCGGCCGAGCATGACACCATCCACATGATTCAAATGCTGAAGCGCTTCATCAAGCGTCTGAATACCGCCATTGATCCCGATGAATTGACTCGGGTTTTGCCGCTTGAGCCGGTAGACGCGGTCATAATCCAGCGGCGGAATATCCCGGTTCTCCTTCGGTGAGAGCCCCTTGAGCCAGGCTTTGCGCGCATGCACCCACAGGGCATCGGCCCCCGCCGCGAACACGCCGCCAGCGAGATCGTCGAGCGCCGGTTCGATATCCTGATCATCGACGCCGATCCGGCATTTGACCGTGACGGGGATCGACACCGACCGCTTCATCGCAGCGACGCAGTCGGCCACCAGACCGGGCGTTTTCATCAGGCAGGCACCGAACGTGCCGGACTGCACGCGGTCCGACGGGCAGCCGACATTCAGGTTGATCTCGCGGTAACCGAAGGTTTCCCCCACACGCGCCGCTTCGGCGAGCTTGGCCGGATCGGAGCCGCCGAGCTGCAAGGCAACGGGGTGCTCAGCACTGGAAAAACCCAGAAGCCGTTCGCGATTGCCGTGGATGGCCGCGTCCGCCACGATCATTTCCGTGTAGAGCAAGGCATGGCGCGTGAACTGGCGGTGCAGCGTCCGGCAATGGCGATCGGTCCAATCGATCATCGGCGCAACCGCAAAGCGGTTGTGCGTGTAGCCATTGTTCTGTTCAGCCGTCATTGCCAAGTCCGGATGCTTTCGATTGGTGTTGGCGCGTTTGCACAATTCGTGATCGGCAATGTGACGGTGAAGAGGCCGGATTCTCCCGGCCTTCGCCACAGATTGCGCCGCTCCTCATAATGCGCGGCGGCCGTTTTGTCCACCGGAGCATGGCTTTCGCGCCGCAATGCCCCGGCCTGACATGATACATTCAGTAGCGTGATAAAACCGCAACAAAGTCTATCGAACCGCCGGTTCGGCATTTTTCAGTTTTACACCGTCATAAAAACCGGCCTAAAACAGATTCATCGATTTGCATGGAGGCTCCCGATGAACATCAAAGCTATTCTTCTTGGCTCGGCGGCGGCGTTGGTTGCCGTTACTGGCGCCCGCGCAGCGGATGCTATCGTGGTGGCGCAGCCGGAACCGGTTGAGTATGTTCGCGTCTGCGATGCTTATGGCAAGGGCTTCTTCTATATCCCCGGTACTGAAACCTGCCTGAAGATCGGCGGGTATGTGCGCTACGATGTCGGCGCGGGTGACAATGTCTACAGCGGCGGCGAGTTCGGCACCTGGAACAAGCATCTGCGCACGGAAATCCGCTTCGATGCCCGCTCGGAAACCGAGCTCGGCACGTTGCGTTCCTACATCCAGACCCGTTTCGAATACACCAATGGCGTGAACAGCGGCGGCACCATTCCCCAGGCCTTCATTGAGCTCGGCGGCTTCCGCATCGGTGTTGCCGACGAAATCTTCGGCTCATGGACCAATTACGCCGGTAACATCATCAATGACGATGTGATCAACTACAACAGCTGGGCAAGCAATCAGGTCAGCTATACCTATGCCGCGGGCAATGGCTTGTCGGTGATCGTCGCCGCCGAACAGGGTTCGACCAATGACGGTTATTCCGGCTATGTCATCGACAGCTACCTGCCCCATCTGATGGGCGGCGTGAAGTTCGAGCAGGGTTGGGGCGGCGTCAGTGCAATCGGCGGTTATGACTCCAACGTCGAAGAATTCGCCGGCAAGTTGCGCTTCGACCTGAAGTTCACCGATACGTTCTCGGCCTTCGTCATGGGCGGCTATCAGTCCGGCTACGACAGCACCCGCGTCAACCGCAACTTCCTCGCGCCATGGCACGGCGACTGGGCGGCCTGGGGCGGACTGGCCGCCAAGGTTTCCGACAAGGCAACCATCAACGGTCTCGTCGGCTATGAATCGGAAGGCACCGTTGCTGCGGCTTTGAACGTTGCTTACGAGCTCGTCCCCGGCTTCACCATCACGCCGGAAGTGAACTACACCAAATTTGACGGCGACCGTAAGGACACCTCGCTTGCCAATGGCGGCAACGATGATGCTTTCGGCGGCACGATCCGCTTCCAGCGCAATTTCTAGGAAGACCGAAGAGTAAACAAAACCGGGGGCTTGCCCCCGGTTTTTGCATATCCGGATAAGTCCAGTTCATATCTGCTCGGAAACGGCGGCAAATGCCGACGATTTCCTGAGAATAGCGACAAAAGCACGGCCTGCGACGGCAACCTCGCCCGAATTGTCGATCATCACGGCATCGGAGGGATCGCACGGGTTTGGCGCAGCCCGCATCAGGCGGCGCTTGATTTCCTCGGCATCCTCGCGGCCGCGCGCGGCCAGACGCTGCGCCAGGACCTCGGGCGACGCTGTAATGTGCACGACAATGAAATTGGCATAGGACTGGCGCAACGCCGGCAGGACACCGCGCGACACATTGGCAATGGCCACCGCGCCCTGTTCCACCTGCTGGTCCACCGAGACGGGCAAGCCGTAGCGCAGGCCGTGGGCTTCCCAGCAATGGCAGAATGCCCCTGCCCGCTGCGCGGCCAGAAACTCCTCCTCACCCAGGCTGTCATGGTCTTCCGCATCGACCGTTGACGGCCGCGTCACCACGCGGCGCACGAAATGGAAATCCGGCTGGCCGCGCAATGCATCGCGGGCAAAATCCATGATCGTGTCCTTGCCCGCCCCGCTCGGGCCGACAACGGCGACAAACACGCCATTGCGCAACGGCGCCGATGCCGGATTGAGTGCGCGTTCGATCGTTGCCGCTGCCATCAGACCACCCGGCGGCCTTCGCGCCACACCGTGCGGACGATCGGAATGTGCTCGTCAACCCGGACCCGCACCAGATCGGCGCGCTTGCCGACTTCGATAACACCGCGGTCGTCGAAACCGACCGCCGCGGCCGGATTTTTTGTCACCAGCCGTACGGCATCCGGCAGGGTGATCCCCTCGACCACGTCGCTCAGGAAGAATGTCGACTGGATCAGGCTGAACGGAATGTAGTCGGAGGACAGGATGTCGAGGTGGCCATGTTCGACCAGCTCACGCGCCGAAACATTGCCGGAATGCGAACCGCCGCGAACGACGTTCGGCGCGCCCATCAGCACGGCAAGGCCCGCCTGCTTCGAGGCAGCCGCCGCTTCCAGTGTCGTCGGGAATTCCGCCACGTGGATGCCCTGCTCCACCGCTTCATCCACATGGGCTGTCGTCGCGTCGTCATGGCTGGCAAGCACGATGCCGCGCTCGCGGCACAGATCCGAAATGGCTTTCCGGTGTGGTGCGGAATGGCGCGCCGATTCCTCCATGCGCTGTTCGCAGAACAGGTTGAACTCGAGGTCGGACAGCTTCAGCTTGCGCTGGTAGTAATAGGCATAGGTTTCCAGGTCGACGAACTGACGCTGGCCCGGCGCATGATCCATCAGCGAGGCCAGCCGCACGCGGCTGTCATTGTCGAAATAATGGAACCCGTCGAGGCAGTCGGCGACCGACACTTCGCAGCGCAGATGGAAATAGTGATCGGCACGCAGGCGATCCTGCTGCACGCTGTCTTCGATGGCGTCGGCCAGCTTGCGGATTTCCCCGGCGGACATGTCCGCATCGCGGTCAAGGCCGATGCGCAGCGCATCGAGAACCGTGGTGATACCGGATGAGGCAATCTGCGCATCATGCGCAAGCACGGCTGCAATCGGGTTCCAGCGCACACGCGGACGCGGCGCATAGTGGCCTTCCAGATGGTCCGTGTGCAGTTCGACAAGCCCCGGAATGAGATAGTCGCCGCCAAAATCCTCGCCGCCCGATGCTGTCCCGGTGGAAATATCGGCAATCTTGCCGTCACGGATCAGGACAGATCCCTTGATGACGTCATCTTCGAGAACGATTTGCGCGTTGTTCAGGATCAATTCGGCGGACATGATCAGGCAGTCTTTCTACGGTTGGTTCCGGCCAGCGGATGCAGCGAGTGAATTTCAAAGGGGAAGCCCGGCTCGGCTTCCGTAAACAAAGCGAGATTGTTGATTTCGACTGGCTCTTCGAGGACTGGCTCCAGGAATTCACTCAAAATACGTTCGATTTTGGGCCGGTCACGCTCGGGAACCGGACCTGTCAGGGTCATATGGAAGCGGAAATCCTCGAAAACATAGGGATAGCCCCATTGTTCCAGATTGCGGCGCTGGGCCGGCGACAGTTTTTCCGGGTTGCGCCGCTTGATCTCCGCTTCGCTCGGCGGCGCGCGGAAACGGTCGAAGGCTACCGTCACGTCATTGGCCAGCTGGTTCAGCCTGTCCACCGGTTCCTCCGGCACGAGGGCGAAAAACCCGTCAAGATTGGCGATCGCCAGCTTGGGAATTTCAACCGGCTCGATGGAGGAGGCAAAATGCATGAGGGCCGAGAGAAGCTCGCGTTCTTCGATCCCGTCAGCCAGATGGAACGGCGCCTTCAGCGTTGCGTGAAAACCATAGCGGCGCGCCGGCTCCGTCAACTGTGCAAAATCCTCACGCGCCAGATCGCGAATCTGCGGCGGCTTCACCGGTTGACCGGTAAAAGCGTTGCGGCCAAGCCAGTTCGCCGCCACTTTCAATAGCGGGTCGGCCGATGGCGGCGTGAAGTAGATTGCATAGCGCATGGATGATTCCTCTGGAACAGTCTCGCGTTACGCTCCGATTATGACAAGCCTTTGAACGTCGAGATTTAATGTTGTGTCTTCCCGGTCAAACGGGATCGCAGCGCATTCGAGATGCCGTCAAAAATGAATATCACAACAAGGATGAGGACGACCATATAGGCAACATTGTGCCAGTTGGTGTTGGTGCGCATCGCTTCCCACAATTTCAGGCCGATACCGCCCGCACCCATGGCACCGATGATGGTGGCCGAGCGCGTGTTGGATTCCCAGAAATACAGCGCCTGACTGGCGAAAACCGGCAGAACCTGCGGCAGGACGCCATAACGCTGCACATTGGCCGGCGACGCACCGACAGACTTGACGCCCTCGCGTTGCTTGTCGTCGATATTTTCCAACGTTTCCGAATAGACCTTGCCGAGCGTACCGGTATCGGTGAAGAAAATCGCCGAAATACCGGCGAGCGGTCCCGGGCCAAAGGCGCGGGTGAAGAACAGCGCCCAGATCAGCATATCCACCGAGCGCAGGAAGTCGAAGAAGCGCTTGGTGATCTGGTTGGCGAAAAAGTTCGGCGTGATGTTGCGCGCGGCGACGAAGGCCAGCGGAAATGACAGCAGCGATGCCATCAGCGTGCCCATGAAGGCCATGACGATGGTCTGCAGCAGCTTTGTCCAGACATCGCCGTGCTGCCATGATGAGTTGAACCAGATATTGTCGAAGGCAAGCGATGCATTCGACATCTCGGGCTTGATGCGCTCGCCGCTGACGATCAGCGAGGCCACCTCGCCAAAGGACTTGCCCCAGAACGGCGAACTCGTATCGAAGACGAAATTCGCCCAGCCGAGGAACCGGCGGCTCACCACGACCCGCTGCGGAATGATATCGGCCTGCCCGGCAAAGCCGAAACTCACCGTCACCTGATCCTCTTTCAGGGTTGCCCAGCTTGGCAGTGGCCCCTGCGGCTTGGCACCATCCGTCGCGAGCAGAACGGTCAGATTCTCGCCGCCCCGCGTGACGATGACGCGTTGATCGTTGATATCGAGCTTCTTGTCCGAACCGAAGAGGATGGCGACATTGTTGCCGTCCTTCACCACCCAGCTCGGGTTCGGATTGTCGCCCAGCTCGGAAAACCGGGGATAGCTGACGGTCGCACCCGTCGGCCCCGGCCGCACCGTGGTCTTGATGGCATAGGACACCCAATCGCGGGCATAGAGTTCGGCACGCTGCCACTGGCCGCCGGCAAGCACGGTGCCGATGGAAAAGAACCACCAGCAATAGAACACATAGGCCACGATGCCCGCTGCAATCAGCACAGGCATGAAACGGCGCCAGAACGGCGGATTGAAGACGGCGGGATACCGGGTCTCGAAATCGGCAATGGTGTCGGCTGTGATAGCGCTCATGATATTATCCTAACCGCCAACGGTGAAGGCCTGCTCGCCAACGAGGCGGCGACGCAGCCATGCGGAAAACTGATCCACGGCAATGATCGTGACGAACAGGAGCAGGATGATCGCCAGCGTCTTGGCCTGATGCCCGCGCCCGATCGACAGGCGCAGCTCCTCGCCGATACCGCCGCCGCCAACGGCGCCGATGATGGTCGAGGCGCGCACGTTGATCTCGAGCCGCAGCAGAGCGTAGGACATGAAATTCGGCATGACCTGCGGCACGATGCCGAAGCCGACGCGTTCGAACCAGTTGGCGCCGACGGCGCGCAGCCCCTCATCCGCCTTCATATCGGCATTCTCGACGACTTCGAAGAACAGCTTGCCGAGAGCGCCGATCGTGTGGATGCCAACGGCGAACATGGCGGGGATGGGCCCCAGCGACAGGATGGCCGCAAAGAAACCGGCAATGACGATTTCCGGAAAGGCACGCAGGATTTCCATGTAACGGCGCGCGGCAAACCGGATGAAACGGTTCTTCACCAGATTCTTGGCCGCGAGAAAGCAGATCATGAAGCCGAAAATGAAACCGGCAAGCGTCGCCAGAATCGCGATATTGAGCGTTTCCAGCATCTTGTAGAAATATTCGGGCATGTAGAACCCGCCGAAGAGATAGACCCGCCCTTCCGGATAGTCGTATTTCAGGCTTCCGTCGAAATAGGGCGACGGCAGGTCGAACATGGCGCGCCAGACTTCCCATCCGTCGCGCGGAACCAGGTCCCCGGCAAAATCGAAGAGATGCGGCAAACGGTCGAAGAACTTGCCCGCATTGGATTCATTGGCAAACCACAGGGACCCGGCAATGGTGACCAGCAGTCCTATGGCGATGATCCAGCTATAGGCACGGCGGCGTCCGGCAAGCTCCTGCCAGTGCCGTTCGATCTGGATGCCGTCGGACGACAACTCAGGGGAAGCGGTTCTGCTCATTGCAAACATCCTTCAAGGTGCCGCAAACAAAATCACGGCCAGATCCGCAGAACTGGCCGTGACGATGCGTGACTGGCTTATCCGCCGATCTGCGCTTTGCGGGCGTCGATGATGGGCTGATAGAACTGGGTGTTGACCTCAGTATAGCTCTTGAAATCGCCGCCCATGGTGGCTGCGAAGCAGGCAGGATCGCTCTTCGGCAGATCGAGCATGAATGCCTTGAACTTGTTCTTCAGGTCGGCATCCAGCGAGGTGCGGATAACGATCGGGCCGTTCGGGATCAGCGGCGACTTCCAGAGTTCGACGAAATCCTTCATGTCGATCAGGCCCTTGTCGACCATCTTGCGCAGATTGCCTGAGGTGTAGCCTTCGTCGAACTTGCCGACGCCGGAGCCGAATGTCGTGCCGGCATCGAACTTGCCGTCCTTGACGGCGAGAACGAGGTTTTCATGACCGCCACCGAAACCGGTTTCAGAGAAGTATTCCTTGACCGAAGTCTTGATGTCCTTCGGCAGGGAGGTAACGGGGATCAGGTAACCGGATGTGGAGTCAGGATCGGCAAAGCCGAGCTTCTTGCCCTTCATGTCGGCCAGCGTCTTGATGCCGCTGTCCTTGCGGGCAACCATGATCGAGTAGTAACCGGTCGCGCCGTCGGTCTGGACGGTGGTCAGGATCGGCTCGACAGCCTTCGGATTGGTCAGGTAAATCTTGGCAAAGCCAGAAGCGCCCAGTTCCGCATAGTCGAGGGTGCCGCCGAGCAGGCCCTGGATGACGCCATCATAATCCGTCGCCGGGAACAGTTTGACGTCCTTGACGCCGAGAACCTTTGGCAGCTTGTCGACGATGCACTGGTAATTGCGCAGGCGGTCTGCTTCGTTTTCGCCGCCGATGATACCGACGCGAAAGGTCTCAAGGTTTTCGGCACGAGCCATCGAGCCTGCAAACACGGCGCTGATTGCAATCGCACCCATAAGGGCTTTCTTAAGCAACATGACTATCTCTCCTGTCAAAGCTTCCAAGGTTTTTTATGTGGACTTGAGCCCGTTACGTGGGCAAGCCGATCCGTTTAGCGCTCAACGCGCGGCCAAAATGGCCTCCAATTCGGGGATTGGTGTCGGCGCATGACGCGCAATGCTTGTCGATGTGATGGCTTCCGAGAACGCATCCTTCAGGCCATCAGCACCATAGATACGGCGGGCGGCAGCCTCGGTCAGATCGTCAGGTGTTCCGTCGAAAACCACCTTGCCGCCCTGCATGCCGATGATGCGCTCGCAGAAATGCCGCGCCGTATCGAGCGTATGCAGGTTGGTGATGACGGTGAGACCCTCTTTCTCATTGATGTCGCGAAGAGACTCCATCACCACCTGCGCATTGCGCGGATCGAGGGAGGCGATGGGTTCGTCGGCGAGAATGACTTTGGGGTTCTGCATCAGCGCCCGGGCGATGGCGACCCGCTGCTGCTGTCCGCCGGAGAGCGTTCCGGCCCGCTGCAGGGCGGTTTTGGCGATATCGAGCCGCTCAAGGGCGGCGATTGCCATGGCACGTTCTTCGCGTGAGAAAATGCCGAGAAGGCTTTTGATGGTGGATCGGTGGTTCAGGCGTCCAAGAAGGACATTGGTCAGGACATCGAGGCGGGGAACAAGGTTGAACTGCTGAAAGATCATCGCGCAATCGCGTTGCCAGGTTCGCAGCGCCGAGCCGTTGAGCTTGGCCACATCCTTGCCGTCGAAGATGATCGACCCTTCGGACGGGTCGATCAGGCGGTTGATCATGCGCAGCAGCGTCGACTTGCCTGCACCCGAGCGACCGATAACCCCAACCATCTGCCCCTGCGGGATTTCAACATTGACATTGTCGATGGCAATATTGCTGCCAAAGCGACGCGTCACGTTTTCAATCTTCAGCATAGGCCAATCCTTGTTGGTATTGCCCTGTCCTAAAGCCCTAGTGTGAAGGTGCGATGGCACTTTTATTGCACTTGCGTGACAACTGGGGATAGCAGAAGTCAGCCTGAATGTTTTTCGAGAAATGCCTCGATATCGAGGGCGCGAAAATCATCCAGAGCGCCGCGCAGGCGGGCGTGATCCCAGTCCCACCACGCCAGTGTTTGCAGGCGTTCCGCCGTCTTTTTGTCGAAACGGTCGCGGATTTTGCGGGCGGGAACACCGCCGACAATCGTATAGGGATCAACATCGCGTGAGACCACTGCCCCTGCCCCGATCACGGCGCCATCGCCGACGGTAACACCGGGCAAAACGGTCGCGCCATGGCCGATCCAGACGTCATGGCCGATACGCACCTGATTGGTCCGGCGCCATTCGAAAAATGACTCTTCCGGACCCGCATCGTCCCAGTAGTCACCGGCACGATAGGTGAAGTGATGCAGCGTTGGCCGCCACGTCGGATGATTGGTCGCATTGATGCGCGCACTCGCGGCAATATTGGCAAACTTGCCGATCGTGGCACACCAGACCGCACCGTCCTGCATGATGTAGGAATAATCGTCGAGTTTGGTTTCGCTGATGCGGCAGCGCTCGGAAATCTCCGTGTAACGGCCGAGTTCGCTGTCCTCGACGTGCGCGGTCGCGTGGATGAGCGGTGTTGGGGAAAGCCGGGTCATGCTGCCTCGCTCTGCACGGCAAATGCGGTCACATCGATGATGCGGTCGGCCACGGCCTCGCGCACATCCTCGTCATGGAAAATGCCGAGCATGGCGATACCCGCCTCCTTCTTGCTGCGGATCATCGAAACGACCACCTCGCGGTTTTTGGCGTCGAGCGAAGCCGTGGGCTCATCCAGAAGCAGGATCGGGTGATCGGTGATGAAACCGCGCGCAATATTGACGCGCTGCTGTTCACCGCCGGAGAAGGTGGCAGGCGGCAATGACCAGAGCCGTTCGGGCAGATTGAGCCCGGCAAGCAGGGCTGCGGCCTTGTCACGCGCTTCGGTGCGGTCGATGCCGCGCGCCACCAGCGGTTCGGCAACGACATCGAGCGCCGACACACGCGGCACGGTGCGCAGGAACTGGCTGACATAGCCGATCATGTCGCGGCGGACGCCGAGAACCGTGCGCGGATCAGCACTGGCAAGATCGACCAGCCGGTCGCCATAGGGCACGATGATCTGGCCTTGGTCGACGGCATAATTGCCATAGACCATTTTGAGGATCGAGCTTTTGCCCGCCCCGGACGGACCGCCGAGAACGGCACATTCACCCGCCTTGATGGAAAACGAGACATTCGCCACCACGGGCAGACGGATGCCGTCGCGCAGATGCATGGTGAAGCTCTTGGCGACATCGGAAACAACGAGAGGTGTTGGCATGATGCTAGACCTGCAGGATGGAGGAAACGAGAAGCTGGGTATAAGGTGCCTGCGGATCGTCAAGCACCCGGTCGGTCAGACCGGTTTCAACGATGTGGCCATCCTTCATCACCATCATCCGGTGTGAAAGCAGTCGGGCAACCGCCAGGTCGTGGGTGACGACAATAGCTGCCAATCCGAGATCGCTGACCAGCCCACGCAACAGATCGAGCAGACGGGCCTGCACGGATACGTCGAGACCGCCGGTCGGCTCATCCATGAAGACAAGCCGGGGATTGGTGACGAGATTGCGCGCGATCTGCAGGCGCTGGCGCATGCCGCCGGAAAAGGCGCGCGGCTGGTCGTCGATACGGTCGGAGGCGATTTCCACCCGGCCCAGCCAGTCGGTGGCCGTCGCACGGATATTGCCATAATGCCGGTCGCCGATGGCCATCAGCCGTTCGCCGACATTGGCACCGGCGGAGACTGTCATGCGCAAGCCATCGGCCGGATTCTGGTGCACGAAACCCCAGTCGGTGCGCATGAGGAAGCGGCGTTCCGCTTCGCTCAACCGGTAGAGATCGCGGAACTGACCATCGCGCATGCGGTATTCCACCGAGCCAGCCGACGGGGCAAGACGCGTTGCCAGGCAGTTGAGCAAAGTGGTCTTGCCCGAGCCGGATTCACCGACGATCGCCAGCACTTCACCCGGCCACAGCTCGAACGAGACATTCTGGCAGCCGATGCGGCTGCCATAGAATTTGGAGAGGTCCTTGACCTTCAAGAGAGGTGTATCGCTCATATTCATTCTGCTGCCTCCGCAGTATCCGCCGCCAGCGCACCGCGATGCCCCTTGGCCTGCCGGTCTTCACAAAAATCCGTATCCGAACAGACAAACATGCTGCCGCCCTTGTCATCCAAAATGACCTCGTCCAGATAGCTGCCCTTTGCCCCGCACAGGGCGCAAGGCTGGGAAAATGTCTGGATTTCAAAGGGATGATCCTCGAAATCAAGACTGACGACTTCCGTATAAGGCGGAACCGCATAGATGCGCTTTTCGCGCCCTGCCCCGAAAAGCTGCAATGCCGGAGACATATGCATCTTCGGATTGTCGAACTTCGGCGTCGGCGACGGATCCATCACATAACGCCCCTCGACCTTCACCGGATAGGCATAGGTGGTGGCGATATGGCCGTGGCGGGCAATGTCCTCATAGAGTTTGACGTGCATCAGGCCGTATTCTTCCAGCGCATGCATCTTGCGGGTTTCGGTCTCGCGCGGCTCCAGAAACCGCAACGGCTCGGGGATCGGCACCTGATAGACGAGAATTTGCCCGGCCTGCAGCTGTGCTTCGGGAATGCGGTGGCGCGTCTGGATGATCGTCGCATCCGCTGTTTTCGTCGTCACCCGGACATTGGCGACTTTCTGGAAAAAGGCCCGGATCGACACGGCATTGGTCGTGTCATCGGCGCCCTGGTCGATCACCTTCAACGTATCATCGGGTCCAAGAACGGCGGCGGTCACCTGTACGCCGCCGGTGCCCCAGCCATAGGGCATCGGCATTTCGCGCGAGGCGAACGGCACCTGATAACCCGGAATGGCAATGGCTTTCAGGATGGCGCGGCGGATCATCCGCTTGGTCTGTTCATCCAGATAGGCGAAATTATAGGTCGCTAGATCGGTCATTCTGCTGCCTCTTTGGTTTCGACGCCGTCCAGCCGGTTGCGCTCATGCTCGGCGCGCATGCGCCGGATCAGATCGAGTTCGGCCTGGAAATCCACGTAGTGCGGCAATTTCAGGTGCTCGACGAAGCCCGTCGACTGCACGTTGTCACTGTGGGAAATGACGAATTCCTCGTCCTGCGCGGTGGCGGTGATATCTTCGCCCAGCTCCCTTGCCCGCAGGGCACGGTCGCACAGCGACATCGACATGGCCTTGCGCTCGCTCTGGCCAAACACCAGGCCATAGCCGCGCGTGAACTGCGGCGGCTGCTTTGCCGACCCCTTGAACTGGTTGACCATCTGGCATTCGGTGACCCGGATGGTGCCGAGCGTCAGCGGAAAATCCAGCTCTGCCACCTCAAGTTCAACCTCGACCTCCCCGATGCGGATTTCACCGACAAAGGGATGGCTGCGGGCATAACCGCGCTGCGTCGAATAGGCGAGCCCGAGCAGAAAACCTTCATCGCCGCGTGCCAGCGCCTGCAGGCGCAGATCGCGTTCCAGCGGAAAGGTCAGCGGTTCGCGGGTCAAGTCGCCGGCAACTGCACCTTCCGGCAGGTCACCATCTTCCTCGATCATGCCGTCATGGCCGAGGATGTCGGTGACCCGGGGTGTGAAAACCTCCGGCTCGTCGCGCTGGTCTGGCGCTTCAATCGGTGCATCCACGGCAAGCTCAGGATCGAGCAGACGGTGGGTGTAATCGAATGTCGGGCCCAAAAGCTGCCCGCCGGGAAGATCCTTGAACGTGGCGGAAATGCGCCGTTCGATCTGCATCTGCGCCGTTTCAAGCGCCTTGGTATAGCCGAAACGGGGCAATGTGGTCCGGTAGGCACGCACGAGAAAAATTGCTTCGATCAGATCGCCGCGTGCCTGCTTGATGGCCAGAGCCGCAAGTTCAGGATCGTAGAGCGAGCCTTCAGCCATGACCCGGTCGACGGCCAGCGACATCTGCTCGACAATCTGATCGAGCTGGATGGGTGCCACATCCCGGTCGCCGCGGCGCCGGTCGGCCAGAAGCTTGTGCGCATTCCGGATGGCGGCTTCGCCGCCCTTGACTGCAACATACATGGTTCAGGCCTCCGTCTTCTTGATGCGCGTGGTGCGGGGCAGCGCGGCAAGCGCACCCTTACCGGCGAAGATCAGGTCGACACCGCGCGGGAAGGCCGCGCGATTGGCGATCCATTGATCGATAAACATTTTCGGCCGCTGGCTGGGTGAGAACGCCATGGAATCCTTGATCCCCGGCCCTTCGAGAACGAGCGTGTCCGCGCCGTCGAAACCATCGATCTGCAGGATCAGCGTCGTCGAACGATCAGGGTATTCCGACGTGCCGCGACAGAAGGATTCAAGCGAGGGCATCATTGCCACATCGCTGATCAGGGCAAAATCCGCATCCGCCGGTTCGCCGGTCAGTTCGAGACCCGTATGGAATTTCAGCCATCCCGTGCATGCCGCCGAACCCGAGATCGCCCGGTCGCACCACACCGTTGCATCATGATCGAACAGGGTTGCGGCAATCGACGCAGCGAGAGGCGTAAGCGGTGCAGGCGGCACGGCAAGATCGCTCACTTCCACGATCCTGCCGGGATTGGCCATGGCATCCATCAGCGCCCGGAAGACGGTTTGCGCGTTCAGCACGCTGTCGCTGAAACCGCCTTCGAAGATTTGTGTGTCGGAACGCATCAGTCGTCACCCCGTACCATTGTGAAAAAGTCGACCTTGGTGGCTGCCGTCTCGGCGTGCTTCAACGTGCGATTGCGTTCAAGGCGATCAGCGATTGGCGCAAGCACCACCTGTTCCACCGCTTCGCGGCATTCCGGCTGCTGCCAGAGCGCATCAAAGACCGCCGCGAGCTGCACCTTTTCCCGGTGACGCCCAAGCGCATAGGCATGCCCGACCGAACCATTGCCGAGCCGCACCGTTGCGCGCGTCACGGTCGCCTCGCCCAGGTTGAACGGCGCGCCGCCGCCGCCGATACGGCCGCGCAGCATGACGAGGCCGGTTTCCGGGCCGCGCAGGGTTTCTACCTCGGGCTTGTCGCCCCATCCGGCCCACAGGGCCGCTATTTCAGGCGCGGTGGCCTGCGCCAGCAGGGCCATGGCCGCCTTGCGCTGCAGATCCGGCGCGCTGCCGGTTTCCGTGGACTGTATATTTTCTTTGATCATTGACATCTCGCTCAGATTTGTCTATTTATCTATACAACTAGACAATAAACACACCTATAAATCCCGTCAATGACAGGAGCATGACAAAACGTGAAATCCGCACGATTCATCACCCGCAACAGCGGCGTTGCCATCTGGCGGCAGATTGCCGACCAGATTCGCGGCGACATCACGGCGGGCAAAATGCCGAGCGGTGCCAGGCTGCCGCCGGAGGTTACGCTGGCCGAACGATTCGCGGTCAACCGCCACACCATTCGCAGCGCCATTGCCGCCCTGACCAAGGAAGGCGTCCTGCGCGCCGAGCAGGGCCGTGGCACATTCGTTGCCAACAGCAGGAAGCTCACTTATCGCATCGGCGAACGGACACGGTTTTCCGAAATCATGTCGACGCAGGTGCGCGAGACAAAAGGTATCGTGCTGGGCCACAGCATCGAAGACCCGAGCGAAGAAGTGGCTTCGGCCCTCGGCATGACAGGCGGTCAGGTGATCAGGATCGATTCCATGCACACGGCGGACGGCAATCCGATCTCCTGTGCAACCGTATGGTTCGATATCGCGCGCGTTCCCAATATCGTCGAGGATTACCGGGCGTCAGGTTCCATCACCGCCGCCCTGAAGGCGGCCGGCATTGACGACTATCTGCGCAAATCGACCATCATCGCCGCGCGCCATGCGGATGCGGAGGATTTGCGGCACCTGCGCCTGTCGCCGGGCGCCATCGTTTTGGTCTCGACGGCGATCAATGTCGATATGGACGGTCATCCCATTGAATATGCCAGAAGCCGCTTTGCCGCCGACCGCATGGAGATCGCAATCGACGGCAAGTCGATGGTCTAGCTAATCCGTCACCGACCCGCACCAGCCCGGCAGATAGCCGGCGGCATCGCCCTTGGCTTCCTTGAGGGCGCGGTTGAGAGCAGCGTCAAAATCGGCTTCCACCGTCTTGCGGCCTATCCGGCGCCGCAGAAAATCCGCCCAGAGGAACTCGCTGAACGGCGTGGTGTCCTTGGCATAGCCGCCGGCACGGCGCAGTTCACCCGCAAGGCTGCGGAACGGATCGTCGTCAAGATCCTTGATCGCCTTGGGAATGGCCGCATAGTCACGGCGTTTGCCCTCCGCATCAAAGGGATGCATCCAGCCGCGATTGTCGAGAACCACCATGAACGCATCCTTCTCCAGCGATGACAGGTCGCTGACGACAGTGACAAGAATGTGTTTCACCCCCTCCTCGTGCAGCGCGCGCGCAAGATGGTGATGGTCGATGACGTAATTGCGCCTGTTCGGTCCAAGCACCACGGGGATCATGTGTTCGCCGAGAAACTTGCCGCCCTTCTCGCCCTTCTGCTGGCGCCATTTCTTGCGCTTTTCGTCCACTTCGCGCATGCCGACGGTGATCTGGGTCGGCCGCAGATCCTTGATCGCAACCGGCGTTACAATGGGTTCTCTCGTTCCGGATATCTGCATGATCATTCCCCTACGCTTGGTGCCAGTTTTCGGATGGCATCATCGACACTGTGAAAGATGTTGCCCGGCCCGAGCAAGGCGATAAGCCCGAACCGGGACAGGGCATTCTGCGCCCGGACCGATTCCAGCCGGGCTATGGCGAATTTCACATCGGCGTTCCGGCAGTAGTTTATCACGTCCGTCAGGGCCTGCGATGCCGTGTAATCGATCTCGATAATGCTGCTGGCTTCGAGGACAACGAGGTTGAGCGCCGGCCCGCTCGCATCGATGGTGCTGCACAGACCGCGCTTGAAATCATCGGCGTTGACAAAGGAAAGCGGCGCCTGAAACGCCACGACCAGCACACCGGGTATCTTCTCGCCGTCCCTGGCGGCGCTCGGCGGCCACCAGATCGAACTGCCGGGCACTTTTTCGAACTCGATGGGGCGGGCGCGCATCACGGCCCACAGGCCATGCAGCAGCGACAGCCCGATGCCGATGGTCACCCCCGATTCGATGGGCAGGGCGACGATCGCCGCCATGGTGATGAGGATCAGGCCGAATTCGCCCCGCGCTTCCCGGTAGACGGCAATAATCGTCGGCCAGCGGATGATCCTCTGGGCGACGAAAAGCAGGATGCCCGCCAGGGCAGCATGCGGCACGCTCGCCAGCAGCTGGCCGCCAAACGCCACCAGCGCCAGGACAATTGCCGCTGCGATCAGGCCGCTGATCTGCGATGTCCCGCCGGTTTCCGTGACAATCGCCGTGCGCGGCGGGCTGGCATTGACCGGAAAGGCGCCAAACAGCCCCGACAGGATGCTGCCCGCCCCCACGCCGACAAAATCGCGGTTGACGTCGGGCGCGGCGCCGTTCCTGGACACGAAAGACCGTGTCGTGGCGGCCGTTTGCACCATTACCACCACGGCGACCAGCAATGCGAGGGGCAGCAGGCTGCGCAATTGCTCAAAACCGATCTGCGGCAGGGCAACATGCGGCAGGCTGTTGGGAAGCGGGCCGAGAACCGTCACGCCGCGGCTTTGCAGGCCGAGCAGCACCACCGCAAGGGTGGAGACGACAAGCCCCAGCAGGGCGCCGGGTATCCGCGCATTGATCCGCTCGGACAGGAACACGATCAGGAACACACCCGCCCCGATGGCAACGCTGTACGGGTTGATCTGTCCGGCGCTGGCAATGGTTGCCGAGACACGCTGAAACACATCGCCCGACTGCGCGGCGATGCCCAGAAGGCCGGGCAATTGCGAGATGATGATGTGGATGGAAATACCGGCGAGAAAGCCCGTCGTGACCGGCACTGACAGAAGATCGGCAATCCAGCCGAGCCGGAAGATGCCGCTTGCCACAACGATCAGCCCGACAATCAGGCCGAGTGCTGCAGCCAGCAGGCCGAATTCGGGCGAGCCACTGGTGGCCAGCAGTGCGAGGCTGCCGGCAAAGATCGGCGTGATGGTCGAATCGGCCCCGGCGGAGAGATGGCGGCTGGCGCCGAAGATGGCAAAGGCCAGCGAACCCGCAATGAAGGCAAAGAAACCGATCTCGGGGGCAAAACCGCCGAGGCGTGCCGTTGCCATCTGTTCGGGGATGGCGATGGCCGCCAGCGTCAGGCCGGCAATGATATCGCCGTTGAGATCGGACAGCCTCCATCCCGCAAGCGCGCGGAACGGCAGCCAGTTCCTACCTCCGGTCACCGGATTGGAAGCACTCACCTGTTTCACCGAACGCCTCCATTGGATTGATGCAGTCTACCACATGGTTTTGGCCGCGCGTGCGGCCCATTCATTGTCGTAGGTTTCACCGCCCACGCGGTTTTCGCTCAGCGCCGCCAGCATCCGGCCCGGTGTCGGGAATTCATTCGGCGAGCGGAATTTCTCCGGGTTCCACAGTTCCGAGCGGATGAGCGCCCGCGCGCACTGGAAATAGGCTTCCTCGACTTCCATGACGAGAACGGAGCGCGGCGCCTTGCCATCCATGATGAAGCTGTCCAGCAGCGCCTGATCCGTATCGATGAACGCACGGCCGTTCACACGGAAAGTCGTGTTGAGACCGGGAATGAGGAACAGCAGGGCGACGCGCGGATCGCGCACGATATTGCGCAGCGAATCGATGCGGTTGTTGCCACGCCGGTCGGGCATCATCAGCGTCCGCTCGTCATGGATGCGGATGAACCCGGCCAGATCGCCGCGCGGCGAGCAATCGAGCCCCTCCGGCCCGCTCGTTGCCAGCGCCACAAAGGGCGAACCTTCGATCAGTTGCCGGTATTCCGGAATGATGCGGTCCGCCACCTTGGCGGTCGATGCTTCCGCTATCGCGCCATTGCCGTAAATGGCCTCAAGTTCATCAATTGTCGTGACGCGGGACAACGCAACCTCCTTCTGTGTCGTGCAAATGCGTTTGCCGTCTAACATCGCATGTTTAAGTCTTGATGACAGCCGGTATTTTTACCGAATGACAGCGGCATCGCACTCGTATATCAGTCGCACCGGATGCATGTTGAGGAGGTTTTCATGGGCGGGTTTGCAGCCATCGGCGAGTGTATGATCGAGCTGTCGGGAGCCAATGGCGACCAGTGGCGCATGGGATTTGCGGGCGATACGCTCAACACCAGCTGGTATGTGCGCGCCCTCACCGACGCCGATTTTGCCGTCGATTACGTCACGGCCTTCGGCGACGATCCGTTCTCGCTCAAGCAGCGGGCGTTCCTCGCGGAAAACGGCATCAACACCGCCCATAGCCCGGTTATCACGGGTGCACGCCCAGGCCTTTATGCCATCACGCTGACGGGTGTCGAACGCTCCTTCACCTATTGGCGCAACGATTCCGCCGCCCGCCATCTCGGCGACGATCCGCAGGCCCTGGCGCTCAGCCTCGATGGGCGCAAGATCATCTATTTCTCCGGCATCACCATGGGTATCTTGAGCCCGAAGAGCCGCCAGAACGTGCTGAACGCCGTCAGCAATGCGCGCCGTCAGGGCACGCTCGTCGCCTTCGACGCCAATTACCGGCCGCGCCTGTGGGAAAACGCCGAGACGGCCAGACAGGCGCTGATCGATGCCTACCACGTCGCCGACATCGCCCTGCCGACCTTCCCCGATGAAAATGCCCTGTTCGGCGACGCCACGCCCGAAGAAACGGCCGCGCGCATCGCCAGCTATGGCGTGCGGGAAATCGTGGTGAAGGACGGCACGGACCCCGCGCTCGTGGTTGCGGACGACCGGCAAAGCCGCGTCCCCGCTATCCGCGCCAACGCCGTGGACACGACGGGGGCCGGCGACAGTTTCAATGGCGGTTATATCGCTTCGCGTCTGGCCGGTCTTGAGCCCGTTGACGCCGCCGCCCGCGCCCACCGGGTCGCGGCGCGGGTCGTTGAGTTCCATGGCGCGCTGGCGCCGATGGGTGAAGCGCGCAAGGCATTCAGCCGCTAGAAGCGGCAGGCACTGTCATGCGTGGTTCGCCAAGCTCACCACGATCTAAACCTTGTGCTTCTTGAAGGTGTAGCGGGTCATCTGGCTGTATGTCTCGTCCGGACGCAGGATCGACTGCGGAAAGTAAGGGAAATGCGTCGAATCCGGCCAGTTCTGCGCTTCAAAGCAGAACCCGGCATAATCGGCATAGGTCTGCCCCGTCAGGCCGAGCGACGGTCGCCCGCCCAGCGTATTGGCCGCGTAGAACTGCACACCCGGCTCCGTGGTCAGCACCTGCATCTCGATGTTGCTGCGCGCGCCCTTGGCGGATGCCACCCATTGCAGGGGATGGCGCTGGCTGGAAACGCAGAAATTGTTGTCATAGACAACCTGCTTGCCGTCCTCTTCCTGCCGGATCGTCCGGTATTCGCGGAAATCATGCGCCGTTCCCGCAACAGGCAGGACGCGCCCGTCCGGAAGCAGGTCGCCATTGACGGCAAGGTAAGCTTCGGCACCGATCTTGACCTGATGATCCAGCACGTCGGTCAGGCCGCCATCATCGAGATTGAAATAGCTGTGATGCGCCAGATTGCAGATCGTCGGCTTGTCCGTCACCGCATCGAGGCGGATGGCCAGCGTCCCCTTGGATTCCAGCATATAGGTGCAGGTAATGGTGAGATTGCCGGGAAAGCCCATCTCGCCGTCGCCAAGCATGATCGTCAGCGTGACATAATCGGGGCCGACGGCCACGACGTTCCAGGTGCGCCGTCCCGCCCCGGCATCGCCGCCATGGATGTTGTGGATGCCATGGAAATTGCGCTGCAGGGCAAAGGTCTGGCCGTCAATGACGAGTTCGCCATCGCGAATGCGGTTGACCGTCCGCCCGATGGTCGCCCCGAGATAGGGCGAATGCGCGGGATAGTCGGCAAAGTCCTGATAGCCGAGAACCAGCGGGTGATCGTGATCCTTGAGGCGCAAATCCTGGATGACTGCGCCCCAGGTCAGGATTTTGGCGGTCAGCCCGCCGCCCGAGATGGTGATGCGGTGAACTGCCTCGCCATCGGGCGTATGGCCGAAAATTTCCGTATGCATCAAACTTACAGCCCCAGACCGCCAACGCAGACATATTTGGTGTCGAGATAGTCTTCGATACCCTGATGTCCGCCTTCCTTGCCGAGACCGGATTCCTTCAGGCCGCCAAACGGTGCTTCCACCGTGGTGATCATGCCTTCATTGACGCCGACCATGCCGTATTTCAGGCCTTCCGAAACCCGGAACACCCGTCCAAGGTCCTGCGTGTAGAAGTAGGAGGCAAGGCCGAACTGGGTGTTGTTGGCCAGATCGATCGCTTCCTGTTCCGTCTCGAATTTGTAGATGGGCGCGACAGGGCCGAAAATCTCTTCCGTGGTGAAGAGCATGTCGGGCGTGGCATCGCCGATCACCGTCGGTTCGAAGAAGCTGCCGCCGAGCGCATGGCGCTTGCCGCCGGTGACAATCCTGCCACCCTTTTCCTTGGCGTCCGCAATGAATTCCTCGACCTTGGCAACGGCCTTGTCGTCGATCAGCGGTCCCTGCTGCGTCCCCGCATCCAGACCGTTGCCGACCTTCAGCTTGTCCGTGGCCGCCGCAAATTTCTCGACAAACGCGTCGTAGATGCCGGACTGCACGAGGAAACGGTTGGTGCACACGCAGGTCTGGCCGGAATTGCGGAATTTGGCCGCGATGGCACCGTCCACGGCGCGGTTCAGATCCGCATCGTTGAACACGATGAACGGCGCATTGCCGCCCAGTTCCATCGACACCTTCTTCACGGTGTCGGCCGCCTGCTTGATCAGGATCTTGCCGATTTCCGTCGATCCGGTGAAGGTGATCTTGCGCACCAGCGGATTGCTGGTGATCTCGCCGCCGATTTCCGAGGCCGAACCGGTGAGAATGTTCACGACACCCTTGGGAATGCCGACCTCTTCGCACAGCGCGCCCCACACCAGGCCGGAATAGGGTGTCTGCGTTGCCGGCTTGACCACGGCCGTGCAGCCGGACGCCAGCGCCGGACCGATCTTGCGCGCAAGCATCGAGGATGGGAAATTCCACGGCGTGATCGCGCCGATGACGCCGAGCGGTTCTTTCGTCACGAGAATGCGCCGGTCGGCCCACGGGGATGGCACCACGTCGCCATAGGTGCGCCGTGCCTCTTCCGCATACCAGAGGATATAGGCGGCCGACATGCCGATCTCGCCTTTGGCTTCGGTCAGCGACTTGCCCTGCTCCAGCGTCAGAAGCTCGGCCAGCGCGTCCTGATTGTCGAGAATGGCATCGTGCAGCTTGCGCATCAGCTTGGAGCGTTCGAGCACGGATGTCTTGCGCCATGTCTTGAAGGCTTCGGCGGCGGCGTCGATGGCGCGCCGCGTTTCCGCCTTGCCGGAATTGGGGACGGTGCCGATCTTCAGGCCGGTTGCAGGGTTGATGACGTCAATCGTCTTGCCGGAATCTGCGGCCACCCATTCGCCATTGATCAGATTGGCCTGTTTCATGAACTGGCTGGATTTCTGCAACATCATGTTTCTCCCTGAAATGTAAGGCGGAGCGTTTGGTCCACTGATTTTGTGAGTTCCGTGAGAGGCAGCCCGGAATGGCGCCCGTGGCCGTCACCCTGCTCCTTTTTCGTCAAAGCTGCAACAACCTTCCCCTATCCGAAAAAGTGGGTCGCTATCGTGACCCAGAACACCATTGTCACCGCCGACAGCGCCGTCGCGATGACCATCGAGTTGGAAGCCAGGGCCTCGGCGGTCCGGAATTTTGTTGCTATGAGGTACGAATTCACGCCTGCCGGCAGTGCTGCCGACACCACGGCGATCTTGGCGGTGAACGGCGGCAGGCCGATGGCCAGCGCGACCCCCAGCACAACCGCAGGCATGACGAAGAGTTTGATCGTCGCGATGACCAGCGACGCGGCGAGATGGCCGGATATGCCGAACTTCTTCAAGCCCATGCCCATGGCGAACAGCGCCACCGGTCCGGCGACGCTCCCCAAGAGCTGCACCAGGGAATCGACGACGGATGGCAGGTGCAGGCCCGTCGAGCGCCACAGCCACCCGGCCAGAATGCCGAGAACGAAGGGATTGCGCAGGAGGCTGCGGAAAAACGACACGACGACCGTGCGCAGGCTCCCCTCTCCCTGGAACACGCCGTCCCGCCGCAGCGCGATCTCGTGCAGGGTGATCGAGGCGGCCATGACGCTCGGCATGTGAACGGCAACGATCAGCGACAGGATGGCAAACCCGTCCTGACCATAGACCCCGAGCATGAGCGGCATGCCGAGGAATACGAGATTGGAAAAGGCGCCGGAAACCCCGGCAACGACACCGGCGCGATTATCCCGGCCAAAGATCACCTTGATCGCCAGATCGGACAGCGCCCAGGCGACGGCAAGCCCGATGAAATAGGCGGCCCACAGGCCCCACGGGGCCGAACCGTGAAAATCCGCCGTCACCATGGTGCGGAACAGCAGCAAGGGAGCGGCAATCATGAAAACAAATTCGGAAAGCCCGTCGCCCACGCGTTCATCGAGCAGCTTGAAGTGCGCCGCGGCATAAGCGACGGCAATCACTCCAAAAACCACGATGATTGTTTGAACGAGACCCATTGTCTCCGCAATAGGCCCGCGGCAGTGCCTGCGCAAGGCAATCGAAGTTCTTCACTTTATTTTTTTTGGCCAAAACCCCATCTGCGCTGCTAAGGAGATTGAATGTTGAAGCATTCGCGATTTTACGTCCTTCCGGCACTCTCGCTCGTTCTGGGCGTATTCCTATCCATTCCAACGGCATTGGCGACCGATGCGGCCTGGGCCAGGCTGACGCGCGGCGGCTATACCGTCCTGCTGCAGGGCGCCGATGCGTCGGGCAGTTTGAGCCCCTCTACAGACACTTCCACCGACTGCACGCAGGTCCGCACGCTGTCCGACCGCGGTCACCAGCTGGCGCAGAAGCTCGGCGCCCGCTTTGCCGCAAAGTCGGTGCGAATCGACAAGGTTCTGAGCAGCCCCGTCTGCAATGCGCAGGAAACCGCCCGGCTGGCCTTCGGCGCAGCGCCCATGGAAATTGTCAGCGCGCTTGGACCTTTGGCGGATGACGACGCGGGGAAACAATCGCAGATTGACCAGATTCGCGCCATGATTGCGGAATTCAAAAGTTCCGGCAATCTGGTAATGATGACCGACCGTGCCAATATAACCGCACTGACCGGCATTGTTCCTCGCCCGACGGAAGCGGTGGTGGTCTCGCCTCCCGAAGCGGGTGAAACGGTTCATATTGCGGGCAGGATCATTTTCGACTGACGGCGGAATATGCTGGAGTAACAAGGGATAGGGCAATTCGGTCTTTCCCTTGGCCGTGAAAAACGCTAGATACCGCGTCATCAGACATCAGTGCCTTTACGAGGGCACCGGAAGCAAAAGGAAACTGAATTGACCTCAACATTCGACAAGGTCGCCGATATCATCGCTGAAACCAGTGAAATCGACCGCGATTCCATCACGCCGGAAAGCCACACGATTGACGATCTCGGCATCGATAGCCTTGACTTCCTCGACATCGTTTTTGCCATCGACAAGGCCTTCGGTATCAAGATCCCGCTCGAGCAGTGGACGCAGGAAGTCAATGACGGCAAGGTCCCGACCGAGGAATATTTCGTGTTGAAGAACCTGTGCGCCAAGATCGACGAACTCGTCGCCGCCAAGAAGGCCTGATTTCTGGAAATCCATTCTAGTGGTACCATCCACCTAACCGGGTGCACCGTATAAGCGGTGTTGCGAGACAATGCAGAACAACACCGTCGTTATCACTGGCATCGGACTGATTTCATCCCTGGGTGAAGGCGCCGATGCCCATTGGCAGGCACTGAACGGTTCCGCCGGTCCGCGCGTCGATAGCGAGACGTTCAAGCCCTATACGGTTCACCCGCTCGGTGAGGTCGACTGGAACAACCAGATCCCGAAGCGCGGCGATCAGCGGCAGATGGAGACCTGGCAGCGCCTGGGAACCTATGCCGCCGGCCTCGCCCTGCAGGATGCCGGGATCAAGGACGACGAAGCGCTCTGCTCGACCATGGACATGGTTGTAGCCGCTGGTGGCGGCGAGCGCGATGTCACCGTCGACACCCAGATTCTGGCCGAAGCGCGCGTGCGCAACGATCTCGGCACCATGCTCAATGAAAAGCTGACGACCGAACTGCGCCCCACGCTGTTCCTGGCGCAGTTGTCCAATCTGCTCGCCGGCAATATTTCAATCGTTCATAAAGTGACCGGCTCGTCGCGCACATTCATGGGCGAAGAAGGCGCCGGCATTTCCGCTCTCGATACGGCTGCCGCCCGCATCCGCTCCGGCCAGAGCACGCATGCGCTCGTCGGCGGCTCCTACAATTCCGAACATCCCGACATGCTGCTTGGCTACGAGCTCAATGGCATGCTGAAATCCGATGGCTGGGCACCGCTCTGGCAGCGCGAAGGCTCGGCAGGTGGCGGTGTTATCACCGGTTCCGGCGGCGCATTCCTTGTTCTCGAAAGCGCCGACCATGCGGCCAAGCGCGGCGCCCGCGTCTATGCGGCCATCGACGGCATCTACAGCGCGCAGATCCGCCGCAAGCGCGAAGACCTGAAGGAAACCATTGCCAAGCTGGTTGGTGCTGCCAGCGCCGACAAGCCCGCCGGGCTGATTGTATCCGGCGCAACCGGTGCACACGGCATCACAGCAACGGAAAAGCAGGCGCTCGATGTGTTCGCCTCCGCCGCTGTGCGCGGCGTTGCCGGCAGGATCGGGCATCTGCGCGAAGCACAGTTCCCGCTCGCCGTCGGCCTCGCAGCCCTCAGCCTGTTTCATGGCGCGGCGTTCCCGCCCATCGATGCAAAAAATGAAAAGGCCGCTTCCAGCGGTCTCGATACGGCACTGGCGACCTCGATCGGCGCAACCCGGGGCGAAGGCGTCGCTCGCCTCGTCAAAGTTTGAGAGATTGGCATATGTCAAAATATACTGACCATCTAGGCCGCCCGCTCGTTGCCGTCACCGGTCTTGGCGTTGTCTCCTCGCTCGGACAGGGCAAGCAGGATAACTGGGCCGCACTGACTTCGGGCACATCGGGCATTCACACGATCACCCGCTTTGCCCTCGACAATCTGCGCACGCAGATCGCCGGTACCGTGGATTTCCTCAAGGAGAGCGACGAAGGCGCGTCGGCGCTGTCGGAAAAACTGGCCTCGCTTGCCGCCGAGGAAGCCATTGCACAGGCCGGTTTCGACACGGAGAATTTCGGCGGCCCCCTGTTCCTCGCCGCGCCGCCGGTGGAGCTGGAATGGCGCAACCGCTTCGCGCTCGACGCTCTGGTGAAGAGCGAGGGTGAGCCGGGCTATGCCCTGCTCCCCGCCGCCTGCCGCCGCGGAACGCAGGAAGCCATGTTCCACACCACCGAATTCGGCTACATCGCCGAGCGCCTTGCCGACACGTTCGGCACGCGCGGCCTGCCGATCACCCTGTCGACCGCCTGTGCATCGGGCGCCACAGCCATTCAGCTCGGCGTCGAGGCCATCCGGCGCGGTGAGAGCGACCGGGTCCTGTCCATTGGCACGGACGGTTCGGTTTCGGCCGAAGCGCTGGTCCGCTTCTCCCTGCTGTCGGCGCTATCCACCCAGAACAATCCGGCTCACAAGGCGGCAAAACCTTTCTCGAAGGATCGTGATGGTTTTGTCATGGCCGAAGGCTCCGGCGCACTGGTGATGGAATCGCTGGAATCAGCCGTTGCACGCGGCGCCAAGATTCTCGGCATCATGCGCGGTTGCGGCGAAAAGGCCGATGATTTCCACCGCACCCGGTCGAAGCCCGACGGCTCGCCGGCCATCGGCGCGGTGCGTGCCGCGCTTGACGATGCGGGCATCAAGGAAGACGCGATCAACTACATCAACGCGCATGGCACCTCGACGCCCGAGAACGACAAGATGGAATATCTCGCGCTCTCGACCGTCTTCGGCGAGCGCATTTCCACGCTGCCGCTCTCGTCCAACAAGTCGATGATCGGCCACACGCTGACGGCTGCCGGTGCGATTGAAGCCGTGTTCTCGATGCTGACCATCGGGACGGGAACCATCCCGCCGACGATCAACTATGACAATCCCGATCCCGCCATCGTGCTCGATGTGGTGCCCAATGTGAAGCGTGAAGCCAGCGTCTCCGCCGTGCTTTCCAGCTCTTTTGGCTTCGGCGGACAAAATACGTGTCTTGTCATGACGGCAGAACCGCACTAATCCCTCTCCGAAAAGGAAAACGGATAATATGCGCGCATTACAGCTGATCGAAGACCGCAAGCTCGAGATTGTCGACATTGCACCCCCGCCCCCGCCCGGCCCCGGTGAAGTAACGGTCAATATCAGGGCTGTTGCTCTCAACCACATCGACGTCTGGGGCTGGCGCGGCATGGCTTTCGCCAAGCGCAAGATGCCGCTGACCATCGGCGCGGAAGCATCAGGTGTGGTCGATGCCATCGGCCCCGGCGTTGCCAACCTCCTGCCCGGCCAGCTCGTGTCGATCTATGGTGCGCAGACCTGCGGACTGTGCCGTCCCTGCCGCGAAGGCCGCGACAATCTCTGCGAGCATGTCTCCGGCGTACACGGCTTCCATCTCGATGGCTTTGCCCAGGAAAAGGTGAACCTCAAGGCCCGCCTGCTGGTTCCCGCCCCTCCCGGTGTCGACGAGATCGGCGCGGCCGTTGCCCCCGTCACATTCGGCACGGTCGAGCACATGCTGTTCGACAATGCCAAGCTCGAACCCGGCGAGACCATTCTCGTGCATGCGGGCGGTTCCGGCATCGGTTCGGCGGCGATCCAGCTGGCCAAAAAAATCGGCTGCACGGTCATCACCACCGTCGGTTCCGACGAAAAGATCGAAAGGGCCAAGGCGCTCGGCGCCGACCACGTCATCAATTACCGCGAAGACCGCTTTGAAGGCGTCGTGCGCAAGCTGACCAAGAAGAAGGGCGTTGATGTCGTCTTCGAGCACGTCGGTGCCGATACCTGGGCCGGGTCCATGCTGTCGCTGCGGCGCGGCGGAAGGCTCGTCACCTGCGGCTCGACTTCGGGCGTTTCCACCAGCATGAACCTGATGATGCTGTTCCAGCAGCAGCTGAAGCTGCTCGGCTCCTTCGGCTGCCGCATGGAGAACATGGCCGATGCCATGCAGAAGATGGCGCGCGGTCTGGTCCATCCGGTCATCGACACGGAAGTCGGTTTCGACGACATCGATACGGCATTGAAGCGGATGGAAGGCCGGGACGTCTTCGGCAAGATCATCCTGCGCGTCAACTGAGCCGCGCATGAATCTGAAATTCAAACTTGCCCTGTTCCGCTGGGGCCAGAAGTTGAAGACATTCAACTACTGGCTGTCGGCGCATGCGATTTTCGGCGTGCTGTTCCTCCTGCGGCTGCTGCCGGCGAAAGCGGCAACGAATTTCATTGATGCTTCGGCACGCCGCATAGGCCCGCTGATGGGGCGTCATCGCGTCGCCATGACCAATCTGCGCATGGCCTATCCGGAAAAATCCGAAGAAGAACTGCAGCTGATCGCCCGCGACATGTGGAGCAGCATGGCCCGCCTCACCGCGGAATATGTCTTTCTCGACGCAATCTTCGATTATGACCCGCACAGCGACACGCCGGGCCTGATCGAAGTGCAGGGCCGCGAAATCTTTGAACGCATCCGCGACGAGAGCGACCGCCCGCATATCTTCTTCACGGCCCATTCCGGCAATTTCGAACTGCTGCCGATCTGCGCCGCGACGTTCGATCTCAACGTCACCGCGCTGTTCCGCCCGCCGAACAATCCCTATGTCGCGAAGAAAATCCTCAGCGCGCGCCGCACCAATATGGGCCACCTCGTGCCGTCCAAGGCGGGTGCCGCCTGGTCGCTGGCCAGCGTTCTCAATACCAACGGCAATGTGGGCATGCTGGTCGACCAGAAATTCCATCGCGGCGTTGCCTCGACCTTCTTCAACCGCCCCTGCAAGACCAATCCGCTTCTGGCCAAGCTGGCGCGGCAGTATGATTGCGATGTCTATCCGGCGCGCTGCGTCCGCCTGCCCGGCGGCCGTTTCCGGCTGGAGCTGGAAGAAAAGATGGAACTGCCCCGCGATGAAACCGGCGCGGTCGACATTGCCCGCACGGTTCAGCTGGTCAATGACAAGGTCGAAACCTGGGTGCGGGAATATCCCGGCCAATGGATGTGGTTCCACAAGCGCTGGAATGCCTAAGTGAGCGGCGACTGCCGCTCGCGCCGTCAATAATAATTCATCACCGCATGTTTCGCCTCGGCGAAAAACAGCCAGCGCTCGACGAACAGGCCGACGAGATGCGTGATAACGGCAATGACCATCAGGCAGAGGCCGAGCACACCGCCGACAGCCATCGCCGTCAGCAGCGCCAGAACCGGCAGCAGAATGCCGCTGGCAAAGGCGATGACCCAGAGTTTTTCAGCGTGTTTTCGGGCGACGCGAAATCCCATTTCCCGGGTGAGATAATTGTCCAGCGCATGCGGGCGTTCGAGCAGCCGCACTGTGCCGATACCGCCCAGTCCGGTGGCGCTTTCCGGCGTTGACAGCGGAACAAGCGTCCTTGCCCGCTTGCGCCAGACCATTTTCGCGACAAGTGCCAGCAGCACGAGCAGCAATGCCAGCAGTTGCAGTGGCAATCCGCGCGGTCCAGCGAAAAAAGCCGCCAGCAGCGCACCGCCCGCAAGGGAAAACAGCAGGAAGCAGAGCGGCGTCAGCCGGGTGTGCCAGGAATCCACGGTTTTCAGCGATGCATAGATCATCGAGGTGCAATAGACCGTGATCAGCGCACCGAGCACCGTGATCAGGCCGAGAATGCCATCCTGCCGGTTCATGAACAGACAGAGAGCCGCGTTCGACGTCAGCGGAACGAAGGTGGCAATCGCCATCACGCCTTCGCGCGACAGCCAGCTTGACCGCCACTGGCTCAGTGCCCGCCATGCCCGCTGCGGGTTGCCGAGATGCAGGAGCGATGCCAGGAGGCCGATGCTGATCAGCGCAAGGGCTGTCACATAAGCGATCTTGGTCGGCAATGCTGACGGGTCGAGAAACCCCAGCCCCAGCATAACGGCGAGGCCATAGCCAAGGCCCGACAGCGTGGTGAAGATGATGATCGAATAGGCCGGATGCATTCAGCGCATCCTTGGGGATGAATATTCACCCCCCTCTGTCCTGCCGGACATCTCCCCCACAAGGGGGGAGATCAGCCTACATTGCCGCTCCCGCGAAATTTGAAACCTTGCATGTTGAGTGAATACATTGATGTCAATGTGATCTCCCCCCTTGTGGGGGAGATGGGCGGCAGCCCAGAGGGGGGTGTCAAAAAACAAACTCATGTTCAAATCCGGTCCAGCGTTTTGTCGAGCCAGGCAAAGAACCCACTCGCGCCTTCGGTGTTCTCTGCAAGCGGAATCATCGGCGCGGCGCTGGCCAACGATGTGCGGGCGCGCGGCGGCAGATATTTGTTGGTCGGCCGCGTCTCCTGCTCCGGCATCAGATCGAACCCGCCCCGCTCCGCGACCATGACCGACACCTCGGATGTAGGATCGCCGAGATCGCCGTAATGGCGGGCATTGGCCGGGCACGTGCGCACGCAGGACGGCACGCGGTCCTCCTGCTGCAGCGTTTCGTTATAGATGCGGTCCACGCACAGCGTGCACTTCTTCATGACACCTGCCGCGAGATCCATTTCCCGCGCGCCGTAGGCGCAGGACCAGGCACAGAGACCGCAGCCGATGCACTTGTCCTCATCGACAAGCACAATGCCGTCTTCGGCCCGCTTGTACGATGCACCGGTCGGACAGACCGTGACACAGGGCGCATCCTCGCAGTGCAGGCAGGATTTCGGGAAATGCACCACCCGCGCATCGCCCGCTTCGCCGATCACCTGTCCGCCGTCCGGCACCACCTCAAAGCTGTGAATGCGGTTAAGGAAGGTGCCGGAAACATCATCCCCATAGGGATGCTGGTCCGACAGCGCATTGCCATAGGCGCCGGTATTCCACTCCTTGCAGCTGATGACGCAGGCATGGCAGCCGACACAGACATCGAGATCAATGACAAGGCCAAGCTTTTTGGCGCTGCGGGTTTGCGGCAGGCTGGTCATGTCGTCCACTCCTGTCCGTAACGTAGCTGGTCCACTGGTTCCGGCTGGCTGCCGGGCCGCAACAAGGTGCTGAAATGCGGCTCGCTCACCGCCTCACCCGCCTCTGCCTTCTCGATGCGCACGCGCAAATCGTACCAGGCCGCCTGCCCGGTGATCGGATCGGAATTCGACCAGCGCATGCCATCGGCTTTCGGTGGCAGCAGTTCATGGATAAGATGGTTGAGCAGAAAGCCCTTGGTCGCCTCCGGCGCATTCTTGTCGAGCGCCCAGGCGCCGCTGCGCTTGCCGATGGCATTCCAGGTCCATATGGTCCTGTCGTTCACCGCCTCGGTGCGCGCGATCTCACACTTGATGCGGCCGTGATGCGACGTCACCCAGACCCAGTCACCATCCTTCAATCCCAGCTCATCACAAATGCCGCCCGGCACATAGAGCGGGTTCTTGGTGTGTATCTGCCGCAGCCAGGCATTCTGCGAGCCCCAGGAGTGATACATCGCCATGGGGCGCTGTGTGATCGCATGGTACGGGAAAGCCTCGGTATCGATGCCCTGTTCCTCGAATGGACGGTACCACAGGGGCAGTGGATCGAAGCACTCAAGCAGCCTCTCCCGATATTGTTCCGGCGCAACCGGCTTGCGGGTGCCCAGCGCCGACAGGCGGAATTTTTGCAGCGTCTCCACATAGAGCTGGATCGTCACCGGCTGCGGCGTATCGAAAAAGCCGGTATCGATGGCGAATTGCTGGTAGGCGGCATTGTGATGCTTGAAATACAGCGCCTCCTCCGGGATGTGCTTCATCCAGAATGCGCCGTTATCGATATAGTTTTTCAGCTGGTCCGGGTTCGGCGTTCCGCGCCCCTCGCCGGCGCCATCCGCATCGCGCCAGCCCGACAGCGGACCGATGCCCGGCTTGCGCTGATGATTGACGATGTAATCGGCATAATCCTTGTAGAGCGCCCCGCCCTGTTCATTGACGAAACCCGGCAATTTCAGCCGTGCGCCAAGATCGATCAGAACCGACTGGAAGCCGCGCACATTGCGGTCCGGTTCCAGCACTGGCCAGCGGATGGCATCGCACGCGGCTTCGGGCTCGGAAATCGGCCGGTCGAGCAGCGAGATGCAGTCGTGCCGCTCAAGATAGGTCGTATCCGGCAGCACCAGATCGGCATAGGCGACCATCTCCGAGGAATAGGCGTCGGAATAGATGATTTTTGGAATCTTGTATTCGCCGGTCGCTTCATCGCGTGCTTCCAGCATTTTAATGGTGCCGCGCGTGTTCATCGACGAATTCCACGCCATGTTCGCCATGTAGAGGAACAGCACGTCCACCGGATAGGGATCGCCCGCATGGGCATTGGCGATCACCATATGCATCATGCCGTGCGCGGACAGCGGCGCTTCCCAGGAAAAAGCCTTGTCGATGCGCTGCGGCTTGCCATCCGCATCGACCAGCAGGTCTTCCGGCCCAAGGGGATAGCCGAGATGCGGCCCGGCGAGCGGCTTGCCCGGCGTGACATGTTCCGCCCGGCCGTGCGGGCGCGGATGGGCCGTGGCCGGTTTCGGATAGGGCGGCTTGTAGCGATAGCCGCCGGGGCAATCGATGGAGCCGATGATCGTCTGCAGCACATGCAGCGCCCGCGCCGACTGAAAGCCGTTGGAATGGGCCGAGATGCCGCGCATGGCATGGAAGGTCACCGGGCGGCCGATCATCACATCGTGCTGCTCGCCCTTCATGTCGGTCCATGGCTGGTTGAGGATAATCTCCTCCTCGAACGCTACCCGCGCGATTTCGGCGGCGAGGCCGCGAATGGTGGCTGCCGATACGCCGGTTTCAGCAGCGACGGCATCGGGCGCGTATTGCGGATCAAGGTACTTTTCCGCCATCAGCCGCAGGACGCTGCGTACCTTGCGGCCGCCATCCGTGGTGAAATCGGCGTTGAGATCGGCAACATGGCCCGGCTCGTCAAAACGCACCAGCGCACCGGTTTTGCGATCGCGCACCAGCGCCTTGCCGAGATCGTCCCGCAGGAACAGGCCGTGATCCTCCTTGCCCTCGTCGTCGATCACCAGCCACGGCGCATTGGTGTAGCGCTGGAGATAATCGAGATCGATCTGGCCGTTGCGGAAGAGTTCATGGATGATCGCCAGGATCAGCAGCCCGTCGGTACCGGGACGGATCCCGATCCAGTTGTCGGCAACGGCGGAATAGCCCGTGCGTACCGGATTGACCGAAACGAACCGCGCGCCGTTCTGTTTCAGCTTGGAAATACCCATCTTGATCGGGTTGGAATCATGATCCTCGGCGACCCCGAACAGCACGAACAGCTTGGTCTTGTCCCAGTCGGGCGCTCCGAATTCCCAGAACGCGCCGCCGATCGTGTAGATGCCGGCCGCCGCCATGTTGACGGAACAGAACCCGCCATGGGCGGCGTAGTTGGGCGTGCCGAAATTCTGCGCCCAGAAGCTGGTCAGGGCCTGCGACTGGTCACGGCCGGTGAAGAAGGCCAGCTTCTGCGGCGCGGTCTCACGCATCGGCTGCAGCCAGTCGACGGCGAGCGACAGCGCCTCTTCCCAGCTGATTTCCTTGAACTCGCCCGATCCGCGCGGCCCGGTCCGCAACAGCGGCGCCCGCAGCCGCGCCGGCGAATAATGCTGCATGATTCCGGCCGAACCTTTGGCGCACAGCACACCCTTGTTGATCGGGTGATCTCGATTGCCTTCGATATAACGGACCTTGCCGTCCTTCAGATGCACATTGATGCCGCAGCGGCAGGCGCACATGTAGCAGGTTGTCTTGGCGATTGTGTCACCCACCGGCGCCGACAGGGCAATGTACGGTTCGGTTTGCATGGGGTGATTGCCTCGCTTGTCACAGAATCCCTGTTTTATAAGAACAATTCCAATCCACCAAACACACAAGCGACATTGCACAGAGAAATCGCCGCGATGCTACTGCCAAGAAGTTGCCTCTTGCCAAATCGTCGCCAAGGCTGATTTGATATACCAATGGATGAAAAACTCTCCCGTGCCATTGAAAAACGCCGTGACGATCTTGTCGCGCTGACCCGTGATCTCATACGCTTTCCTACGGTCAATCCGCCGGGTGAAGCCTACACGCCCTGCGCCGAATTTATCGCGCAACGGTTGAAGAAGAGCGGTTTCGAGACCCAGCTGATTCGCGGTGAAGGTACGCCCGGCGATACGGACCGCTATCCGCGCACCAATATCGTCGCGCGTTTCGATGGCCGGACACATGGCCAGACCGTGCATTTCAATTCGCATATCGACGTGGTCGATGCGGGCGAAGGCTGGACGGTCGATCCGTTCGAGGGTGTCGTGAAGGACGGCAAGGTCTACGGGCGCGGCGCCTGCGACATGAAAGGCGGGCTCGCGGCCTCGATCATTGCCGCCGAGGCCTTCCTTGAAGTCTATCCGGACTTTGCCGGTTCGATCGAGATTTCAGGCACGGTGGACGAGGAATCCGGTGGCTTTGGCGGCGTCGCCTATCTCGCCAGCAAAGGTTTTTTCTCAAAGCCGCGCGTCGACCACGTCATCATTCCCGAGCCGCTGAACAAGGACCGCATCTGCCTTGGTCATCGCGGCGTCTGGTGGGCCGAGATCGAGACCAAGGGCGAGATTGCCCATGGCTCCATGCCGTTTCTCGGCGATTGCGCCGTGCGCCACATGGGCGCGGTGCTCGACGCTTTCGAAAAGGAGCTGTTTCCGGCGCTCGACAAGAAGCAGACCCGCATGCCCGTGGTGCCGGAAGGCGCCAAACGCTCGACCATGAACATCAATTCGATCCATGGCGGCCAGACCGATGATTATTCCGGCCTGCCCTCGCCCAACGTGCCGGATTCCTGCCGCCTCGTCATCGACCGGCGCTTCCTGCTCGAAGAAGACATCGTCGAGGTCAAGCGCGAGGTGACGTCGATCCTCGACCGGCTGCAATGGGAGCGGCCGAAATTCCACTACAACATCCGCGACATCATGGAGGTGCAGCCGCTGATGACCGAGCGCGATGCGCCCGTGGTCACCGCCGTTGCGCAGGGCATCCGCGACGTCTTCGGCAAGGAGCCGGAATATGTCATTTCGCCCGGCACCTATGACCAGAAGCACATTGCCCGCATCGGCCTGCTGCACGACTGCATCGCCTACGGGCCGGGTATTCTCGACCTCGCCCACCGGCCCGACGAATATGTGGGCATCGAGGACATGGTCGAGTCGGCAAAGGTCATGGCGCTCGGCCTGAAAGTTCTGCTGTCCGGCTCAATCTAGGCATGGTTCTCAAAACAAAAATGTGCTGATCTGCACGGGGTTTACGGCAAAGTCCTTGGGAGACGTTGAATGAACAAATTCTGGAAGTCGGCCCTTGCGGCCAGCGCGCTTGTCCTGCTTTCCGCCACCGCATCCCTTGCCGCCAAAACCGACCTCGTGTTGGGCGTCGTCTTGGAACCGCCGCACCTCGATCCAACAGCCGGTGCAGCCACGGCGATCGGCGAAGTGGTCTACGCCAATGTGTTCGAGGGGCTGACACGCATCAATGCCAAGGGCGAGGTTCTGCCAGCCCTCGCCGAGAGCTGGACCGTGTCGGACGACGGCAAGATCTATACCTTCAAGCTGCACAAGGACGTGAAATTCCACGATGGCACGGCCTTTGACGCGCAGGATGTCAAATTCTCGCTCGACCGGGCGCGCGACGAAAAATCCGTCAACCCGCAAAAGCCGCTGTTCGCCGCCATCGACACGGTGGAGGTCGTCGATCCGCTGACCGTCAAGGTCACGCTCAAACAGCCCAATGGCGATTTCCTCTACAATATGGGCTGGGCCGCCGCAGTCATCGTCGCGCCGGAAAGCGCCGACACCAACAAGGAAAAGCCCGTCGGCACCGGGCCTTTCAAATTCGACACCTGGGCCAAGGGCTCGCAGATCGTCATCTCCAGAAATCCCGCCTATTGGGGCGCGCCGGTTGCCCTTGATAAGGCGACGTTCCGCATCATCCCCGATCCGGCCGCCGCGACGGCAGCGCTGCTTGCCGGCGACGTGCAGGCGTTCCCTGTGTTCCCCAGCTATGAGGCCGTGCCGCAGTTCCAGGCCGATCCGCGCTTCAAGGTGATCATCGGCACCACGGAGGGCGAGACCGTCCTTGGCATGAACAACCAGAAGCCGCCCTTCGACAATCTCAAGGTCAGGCAGGCGATCGGCCACGCCATCGACCGCAAGACCCTGATCGACGGCGCCATGTTCGGCCTGGGAACGCCCATCGGCTCGTTTTTCCCGCCGCACCATCCCGCCTATATCGACCTGACGGCCGAGTCCGCCTACGATCCGGCCCTGTCGAAGAAACTGCTGGCGGAGGCCGGCCATCCCGACGGCTTCAAGACCACGCTGAAACTGCCGCCTCCCGTCTATGCCCGCCGTGGCGGCGAGATCATTGCCGCGGAATTGCGTGAAATCGGCATCGAAGCGGAAATCATTCCGGTCGAATGGGCGCAGTGGCTGGAGCAGGTGTTCAAAGGCAGGGATTACGACATGACCATCGTGTCGCACACCGAGCCGAACGACCTCAACATCTTCGCCCGCGATAATTACTATTTCAACTACACCAGCCCGGCCTTCCGTGAGGTGATCAAGCAGATCGAGGCGACCTCCGATACGGCCAAGCGCACCGAACTCTACCAGCAGGCGCAAAAAATTCTGGCTGCAGACGCCCCGGTCGCCTTTCTCTTCCAGCTGCCGAAAACCGGCATCTGGGATGCCAAGGTCGAAGGACTGTGGGAAAACGGCCCCATCCCGGCCAATGACCTGACGGCGGTGAAATGGGCGGAATGATAGACTGATGTATCTGGGTTCTTTCACCCCCCTCTGGGCTGCCGCCCATCTCCCCCACAAGGGGGGAGATCACATCGACATGGACGCTTTCGCACAACAGGAACTGTTTCAGATTTCGCAAAGACGGCAATGTAGGCTGATCTCCCCCCTTGTGGGGGAGATGTCCGGCAGGACAGAGGGGGGTAAGCACCTCTACCCAGGGTCAAAGCACCCATGCTGAACTACGTATCGAAGCGGCTTCTGATCGGCATCCTGACGCTGCTGGCTGCTTCCATCGTCGTGTTCATCGTGCTGGACGTCGTGCCCGGCGATCCGGCGCGGCTGATGCTCGGCATGAACGCCACCGAGGAAGCCGTGCGGGCCTTGCAGCAGCAGATGGGGCTCGACCAGCCCCTGCTCGTGCGCTATGCCAGCTGGATCGGCGGGCTCCTCGTCGGCGATTTCGGCAAATCCTATACCTATTCGGTTCCCGTCCTGAACCTCATCACCGAACGCATCGCCGTTTCCCTGCCGCTGGCGCTGATTTCGCTGTTCCTGTCGACAATCATCGCCATTCCTGTCGGCCTGTTCTCGGCGTCGCGGCGCGGCACGATGGCTGACAGCGGCACGATGGCGATTGCGCAGGTCGGCGTTGCCATTCCCAATTTCTGGTTCGCGCTGCTGCTGGTCTATGTCTTCGCCGTCAGCCTGCGCCTCGTTCCCGCCGGTGGCTTTCCCGGCTGGAATGCCGGTGTCTGGGCCGGGTTCAAGTCGCTGATCCTGCCCTCCATCGCGCTTGGCCTGCCGCAGGCCGCCATCCTTGCCCGCGTCACCCGTTCCGCGCTGCTCGACGTGCTTGGCGAGGACTATATCCGCACGGCCCGTGCCAAGGGCCTGACCCGCCGCAAGGTGCTGTACCGGCATGCCCTGCGCAACGCCCTGATCCCGGTCCTGACCATTCTCGGCCTGCAGTTCGCCTTTCTGCTGGCCGGTACGATCATCATCGAGAATGTCTTCTACCTGCCCGGACTGGGCCGCCTGGTGTTCCAGGCGATCACCCAGCGCGATCTCATCGTGGTCCAGGGCGTCGTCATGCTGCTGGTCGCCGCGGTCATCGTCGTCAACCTTCTGGTCGATCTTTCCTATGCGCTGGTCGATCCGCGCCTGCGGGGCCGCTCATGAGCGCACCCACAGAATGGCAGGCCAACATCTCGAAGGCCTTTTCCAACCGGTCCTTCGTCATCGGCCTGACGATCACGGTCCTGCTGGCATTGATGGCGGCGCTGTCCTTCGTCTGGACACCCTATGCCGTCGGCTCCTTCGACATTCTCGGCAAGCTGAAACCGTCATCCTCGGCCCATTGGCTTGGCACTGACCATTTCGGCCGCGATATCCTGTCGATGATCATGGTCGGCAGCCGCAATTCCATTGCCGTGGCCTTTGTGTCCGTCGTCATCGGCGCCGGCATCGGTGTGCCGCTCGGCCTGTGGGCAGCGGCCCGCAGCGGCATGATCGATGAAGCCCTGATGCGCTTCAACGATCTCGTCTTCGCCTTTCCGGCCCTGCTTTCCGCCGTCATGATCACGGCCGTGTTCGGCCCCGGCGCGATCAACGCCATCATCGCCATCGGTATTTTCAACATTCCGGTCTTCGCCCGCGTCGCCCGCGGTGCCGCGCTGTCGCTGTGGCCGCGCGAATATATTCTGGCCGCCCGCGCAGCAGGCAAGAGCAGCCTGCTCATCACCATCGAACACATCCTGCCCAACATGATGAACATTCTTGTGGTACAGGGCACCATCCAGTTCTCCCTCGGCATCCTGGCGGAAGCGGGCCTGTCCTATGTCGGCCTCGGCTCGCAGCCGCCCATGCCGAGCTGGGGGCGGATGCTGTTCGAGGCGCAGACCATGATCGGCCTGGCGCCGCACATGGCGCTCTATCCCGGCCTCGCCATCGTCATCACCGTGCTCGGGCTCAATCTTCTGGGCGATGGCCTGCGCGATGTTCTCGACCCGAAAATGCGGCGGGAGCGTTCATGAACCTGCTTGAAATCAGCAAACTGACCCTGCGCATCGGCGCGTTCGAGGCCCTGAAAGGCATCGACCTTTCGGTGAGGACAGGCGAAATCCGCGCGCTTGTCGGCGAATCCGGTTCGGGGAAATCCATGACGGCGCTGAGCATCATGAAGCTGCTGCCGGGCGGCGCGCGGACCGGCGGGCAAATCAACTTCGGCGGCAAGGATCTGCTCACAGCCAGCGAAGCGGAGATGTGCCGCCTGCGCGGCAATGAGATCGGCATGGTGTTTCAGGAGCCGATGACCGCCCTCAACCCGGTCAAGACAATCGGCGAACAGGTGGCCGAAGGCATCAGGCTGCACACCGGCGCAACCCGCGCCATCGCCGAGGAACAGACGCGCGCCATACTCGACCGGGTCGGCCTGCCCGGGGCGAAATTCCCCCTCGGCCGCTATCCGCATGAACTGTCCGGCGGCCAGCGCCAGCGGGTGGTGATCGCCATCGCCTGCGCGCTCAAACCGCGCCTGCTGATTGCCGACGAACCCACCACCGCACTCGATGTCGTCCTGCAGGCGCAGATTCTCGACCTCCTGCAAAGCCTCGTCGACGAGGAACGGATGGGCCTGCTGCTGATCAGCCACGACCTCGCCGTGGTCGCGGGCATGGCCCATTCGATCACCGTGCTGCGGCATGGCGAGGTCATGGATACCGGCGAAACCACGCAGATCCTGAGCGAGCAGACGCATCCCTATACGCGCCAGCTGGCACAGGCCTCCATGCATGTACCGGAGCGCACGGCGCATCACCTGACCCTGGCAACCCCGGATGGCCCGTTGCTGGCGATCCGCAACCTCACGCGCACCTATCCGGGCCGCCGCAAGGGACTGTTCGGCCGCGATCCGGATTTCCGGGCGGTGGACGATGTCACTTTCGATATCAAGCCGGGGCAGTCCACGGCCCTTGTCGGGCGGTCCGGCTGCGGCAAGTCCACCCTCGCCCGCATGGTTCTGGCGCTTGACCGGCCGACCGACGGCCAGATTCATTTCGCCGGGCGGCGCATCGACAAGCTGACGCCGGACGATCTGCGCCCGGTGCGGCGCAACATGCAGGTGGTGTTTCAGGACCCCTACGGTTCCTTCAATCCACGCCACAAGGCCGAGCGCCTGATCGCGGAGCCGCTCTATCTGCTCGACCGCGAATTGTCCGACGGCGAGCGGCGCGACCGGGTGCACCGCGCACTGGAGCGGGTCGGCATCCCGCGCGCCGACAAGGACAAATATCCGCACGAGTTTTCCGGCGGCCAGCGCCAGCGGCTCGCCATTGCCCGCGCCATCATCACCGAACCGAAACTCATCGTCGCCGACGAGCCGGTATCCGCCCTCGACGTGTCGATCCGCGCGCAGATTCTCGATCTCTTCGCCGACCTCAACGACCGGCTGGGCATCGCCTATCTGTTCATCACCCACGATCTTGCCGTGGCGCGGGCCATCACCGATACGGTCATGGTGATGTCCGAGGGAAAGATCGTCGAGCGCGGCAAGACCGAGGAAATCCTGCGCCAGCCGCTGTCGGAAGCCGGCCGGGCACTGGTCCGGGCCTCACCCGACCTGCACAAGGCCCTCGCTCGCCGGATCACCGAGCAGGGTTAAAACAGTCCAAGGAAAAACAGGACCAGCAGCACGCCCGTGAAAAGTGCTGTCGCGACGCTGTAGACGCGCAGCGCCGCATCGATGTGCGCCGCACCGGCATCGCGGTGGCCGGACCCGTTGAGCATCGGCTCGTTGGCAACCACGCCGCCATAGATGCGCGGTCCGGCAAGCGCCACGTCGATGGCCCCGGCCATGGCCGCCTCGGGCCAACCGGCATTGGGCGAGCGATGCAGCCGTGCATCGCGCATCATCACGTCGAACGAACGGGCTGCGGCTTTTCCGCCATGCACGATCCACGCGGCCGCAGCGATCAGCAATCCGGTCAGGCGCGCCGGGATCCAGTTGGCGACATCATCCAGCTTGGCGGCGAACCGGCCAAAGTCGCGATGCCGGTCATTGAGATGGCCGATCATCGAATCCGCCGTGTTCAGCATCTTGTAGGCGAGAAGCCCCGGCAGGCCGAGCAGTGCAAACCAGAAGGCCGGGGCAATAATGCCGTCTGACGTGTTTTCGGCAAGGCTTTCAATCGCAGCGCGCGTGATGGCCGCCTCGTCGAGCACCTGCGGATCGCGCCCGACAATCATCGACACGGCACGGCGCGCACCCACCAGCCCGTCATTGCGCAGCGCATCGGCAACCCGCGCGACGTGCTCGCCCAGGCTTTTCTGCGCCAGGAATACCGCGACGATCAGGGCCTCGATCAGCCCGCCGAACGGCGGAATCATCGTCAGCGCCCAATGGATCAGCACGCCAACACCTGCCGCCACAAGCAACAGGGCAAGCATCGCGAGAAAACCGTTGCGGCGCTTTTCCTCCTCGGTATGCCCAGCCCTGTTGAAACGCTTGTCGATGAAGGCGATGGCCTTGCCGAACAGCACGACGGGATGCGGCACCCGCTGCCACAGCCAGTCGGGATCGCCGACATAACGGTCCGCCAAGAGGGCAAGAAACAGAATCAAAAGGTTGATTTCCATGGATGATTCGATCCCGTTGATTCAAAATCTCAGCTTCGCACAGCGTCCATTGCTATAACGGCACGCTGCCGGAATGTCTCTGCGTCATTCTCATCCAGTGGCAGGCCAAAGCGCAACCACTGCGGTGCATAGGCGAATTTGCGCACCAGCACGTGCTGCGCGCACAGGGCCTCGAACAGGGCATACGCGCGCCCGTGCTCGACCAGCGCAAACAGATCGGTGCCGGCGATTTCCTTCAGGCCGACCCCGGAAAAAACCGCGGAGAGGAGCTTGCGCCGCCGGGTCAGCCGGGCGCTGAAAGCGGCAAGCGCTGACGTGTCGGTAAAGGCGTGCCGGGCAATCGCCAGCGCCGGACCGGAGGCGGCCCACGGCCCCATGCGCTGCGTCAGCTTCGCCGCGAGCGGCGGGCTGGTCAGGGCGAAGCCGAGCCGCAGGCCGGCAAGGCCGAAGAACTTGCCGAACGATTTGAGCACGATCAGCCCATTTTGACCGCACTGCGCGGCAATGCTCGTTTCGGGATGCGGATCGGCAAAGGCTTCATCGACGATCAGGAAACCGCCCCGTGCCTGCAATGTCCCGGCAAGCGCAATCAGCGTGTCCTTTGCGACAATGCGGCCATCCGGATTGTTGGGATTGACGATGACAGCGACCCTGGCCGACGGCGGAATGCCCGAGACGTCGGCGCACGGTGTCACCGTCCAGCCCGCCCGTTCGAACGAGGACTGGTGCTCCTGATAGGTCGGACCGACGATCGCCACCTCGCCGCGATCCGTCAGATCCGGCATGATCTGGATCAGCGCCTGCGTGCCGGGCGCCGCGGCAATGCCTGTACCCGCCAAGGCACCGTAGTAAACACGGGCTGCCTCGAGCGCCGCTGCCAGCAGGTTTTCATCGGGCAAACGGTTCCACACGTCCGGTTGAATGGATGGCAGCGGAAAGACCTCCGGATTGATGCCGGTGGACAGGTCAATCCAGTCTTCACGCCGCCCGCCAAACCGGCTTATGGCGCGATCAAGCGCGCCGCCATGCTCAATCTGCATCATCCGGCCATATCGATCATGTGCATGTAGGAACCCGATACCGAGCCGACCCGCAGGCCCGCCTCGCCGAGATCTTCGCCCAGCGCATCGCGGACGCGAAACAGCCGCGCGGCGTCCCCTTCGCGCACAATGCTGGCATAGTGGAATTCATGCGCGGTGAAGGGAAACGGAAACGGCGAAGCCGCCAGCGGCTCGATCCGGCGGTAGCCCAGATGCATCCGGCGCTCGGCAAAACTGGTCTGCAGCGGCAGCAGGCCGAGCATGCCATGGGTTTTTCCGGCGGCATCCTCGATGCTTTCGCCCAGCACCATGTAGCCGCCGCATTCCCCGTAGATCGGGATGCCGCGCTGCGCCGCCTGGCGGATACCGGCGGTAAAATTGGCAGCCGTCGCCAGCTGTTCCGCATAAAGTTCGGGATAGCCGCCGGGCAGATAGACCGCATCGCTGTCCGCTGTCGGAGCTTCGTCGTTCAGCGGCGAAAAGAAGCTGATCTGCGCGCCGCGGCGGCGCCAGCCATCGAGCAGATGCAGGTAGGAAAAGGCAAAGGCGTTGTCGCGGGCCACTGCAATGTGCTGGCCGAGCGGCGGCACGCGCGCAATATTGGCCATGGAGGCGACGGGACCCAGACGCCCGGCGATCTGCTGCAACGCGGCAAGATCGATCTGCCTCCCCATGCCCTCCCCCGCATGGGCCAGGACCGCATCGAGCGCGCAATGCTCCCCCGCCTGCAC